>NZ_JBQGUZ010000022.1:0-53794 GCF_052078135.1 Acinetobacter lwoffii | reverse complement strand
AGTGTTGATCTGTCAGCATGGTACGAGGCATAGCGAATAGTAAAATTGGGTTTGGCGATTTGATTTTACTACTTCGCTATTTTTTTAAACTAAAAGTGTCAACACACCCTACTCATGTGAATCTTTTTACGATATTCAAGATGGTAGAACACCTAGAATTACATCTATAGCAATCAGGAATTTTGATTCTGGTCAAACCCATTCATTTTCAATACATAAAACAGCTGAACAAAAAAATATTAGCTTAGAAAAGATATCTGAGTCTTACGATAAATTAGAAAAAGGAATATTAACTGAGTTTTTCCAATATTTAGCTTTAAATAAAGGTAGTTACTATTTACATTGGAATATGAGAGATATTAATTATGGATTTCAAGCAATTGAACACCGATTTAAGGTATTAGGCGGAAAACCACATTTAGTTGATGATGACAGAAAAATTGATTTGGCTAGACTTTTAATTAGTTTATATACCGTTCGATATACATCTCATGGAGATAATGGCCGTTTACATAGCATATGTGAGCTAAATAAAATTACAGGTAAGGACATGTTAAATGGAAAAGAAGAGGCAGCAGCTTTTATTAATAAAGATTTTATAAAATTACATCGGTCAACCTTACGTAAAGTTGATGTAATGTCTAATATACTTGAACGAGTTTTAGATGGTTCAATCAAAACACAAGCAAATTGGATAGCAAGAAATGGGGTTCATCCTATCGTCTTGGTTGAGTTAGCAAAAGAACACTGGTTGATTACTTCTATAATTGGATGTATTAGTTTTGCAGGAACAGTGAAATCTTTATTTTTTTAGAGTTAAAATTATTTTTGTATTTAACTTTATATAGTTGTAGGACAATAAATGAAACTCAACTCATTCTCCCCAATCCCTGAAGATGACGACGAACTGCATCTTCCTGAACTAGTGTACTGGGCATCTTTAGGCGACGTTGAACAGGTCGAACAGGCACTACAGGAAGGTCTGGACGTCAACTCTGCCGACGAAGAAGGCTATAGCGCCTTACAGGCCGCCGCTGAAAATGATCATCTAGACGTAGTCAAACTTCTGGTTAGCAAAGGTGCAGATATTGCCCATCGCAGTCCGCATACGGCACTAGAACTGGCCGAAATGGCAGGCAATAAAGAAGTGATGGTTTATCTAAAAAGCTTGACCGGAACTGTTTAAAGCAAAAAGAGAACCTCACAATTGAGGTTCTCTTTTTATGGTATGAGCTTAAGCAGCATCGCCTTCAAGTTCTTTTAAAATGGCTTCATTAAAGGCCGGAAGATCATCCGGATTCCGTGAAGTAATCAGTACCCAGTCGCCGGTATTACAGCGATGCACTTCTTCATCGACCCATTTTCCGCCGGCATTTTCCAGATCCAGCTTGATGCTTTTATACGAGGTCAGATTCTTGTCTTCAATTCGATCTGCATCAATTAAGGCCCATGGCCCGTGACAAATCGCCGCAATCGGTTTGTGATTGTCGGCAAAGTGCTGAATAATTTTCTGGGCATCCTGATTAATTCTTAAGGTATCTGCGTTGACTGTACCACCTGGAATCACCAACAGATCATAATCATTCAGGTCGACATGGTCAAAACTGGTATCAGGCGTATATTGGGTAGCAGCTTTGGTATCACCTTTGACAGTGGCTACATCTTCATTTTTTTCTGCAGCATGAATCACTTCAAAACCTTTGGACTTTAAAAAATTTAAAGGCTCAGTCAGTTCATCATGTTCAATGCCTTGATTGGATGTAATAAAGAGGACCTTTTTTACCATGATTGCTGTTCCCAAAAAAATGTGAGGATTTTTAGCTTAACAACAAGGAGATTCTTACAATGTTGGAGTTTTAGCTCGGAACTGTTAAGCAATGATAAATAAAATAATAGGCAGAAAAAAAAGCCCCGACATCCTGTCGGGGCTTTTTCGTATCTCGTGATTTAGGTATAACTCCTGTCGTACCTCACGTCCTGGTGTTGCGATGTTATTCTTGTTTTTAGGTCTTCTGGAGCATCCTGCTCTCTATGTTTATAAAGTAATACACATCCCGGTGGCGCACTAGCAGCAGATTGCGGTTATTGCTGTACGCTTTGGCTTACATCAGCGCAGAGAAATTGAGCTGTGCAAGCTTAACCAGTTGTATTGCATTAAAAATGCACATCTAGACCGATATAAGGGCCTTTAAATTCCAGCTGTAAATCTGGACGTTGATCCTGTTCAAAATCTACCTGCATGAGGCGATAACCGATTTTGGCACCGACATCGACCAGCAGATTATCAATGAAATCATATTGCAGTTCGGCTTGTACATCGGTCTTTCGGGTATCACTGCCGTGACTGTAAACCGCTTCTGCTTGGGCACTCAGTCCGGTAAAGGGTAATTTAACCCCGGCTGTTGCATAGAGCAGTGGGCTGTATTCATCCAGATCGTATTGCGTGAAAGCGCCGGCAGTCCGGTTTTCCACCGTACCATCCAGATTGGTTAAACCTGCGCCTATATCCGCATGCACAATAGTATCTAGCAATTCATAATACAGAATATAGTCAATATTGTTCAGCTCGATATCTGAGGCATTGACAGGAGAACTCTGTTCGCTGGTGCTGTCCAGATTGACGTATTTAATCTTGGCATTTGGCAATAACGGTACCGGATGTTCTACAGCGACAGATAGTTGTGCTGTACCTTGTCGATCCAGCTCATGCTTGAAATTGTTATCCTGGCTATATCCGTCAAAATCCCAGTAGCTGAGATCCGCTTTCACGCCAATCACATCTGCATGACTGAGCGTACTGAGTCCAAAACCGAAGAATAAGGTGGTGAGTATTTTTGCGCGCATGGCTCTATTCCCTAAAGCTTTATTAAAATTGGAAGTGTCTGGTTACTTAAAAGCATCTTCTTAATATGGAGTAGCAAGTGCATGATATAGAGAATTTCAAAAATGTATATCCTTAGATTTTGCAGGACAATAAGATGGTAGCGAGAAGCACACAACAAGCGAAAGAGTATGCATTATATGTCGCCGGTCAGGTGGCTCAGACGGGTGAATGGCTAGAGGTCAAACATAAATATAACCACGAACTGTATGCCCGTGTCGCTTTGGCAGATGCCAACACACTGGAACAGGCGATTCAGTCTGCCGTAGATGCTGAAGCCGAAATGGCTGCCTTAGAGCCGTTCCAGAAACAGAAAATTCTGCTGCATTGCGTACGCCGTTTTCGTGAGATTCATGAAGAACTGACCGAAATTCTGATTGCAGAGGGCGGTAAACCGCGTAAAGCGGCCGAAGCTGAAGTTGAGCGTCTGATTAATACCTTTCAGATTGCCGCAGATGCCGTGACCCAGGTTGATCAGGGACGTATGCTGCCTTTGGCCGTGACTGCGGCAGCATCCGGTTATCAGGGTATTGTGAAGCAGGTGCCAATTGGTGCAGTGTCTCTGATCAGTCCGTTTAATTTTCCTTTAAACCTGACCGCGCATAAAATTGCTCCTGCGATTGCAGCCGGTTGTCCCTTTGTGCTGAAACCGCCGAGTCTAACCCCTATTTCTGCCTTAAAAATTGCCGAAATTCTGGCGGAAACCGATTTACCGCAAGGTGCCTTTTCGGTATTGCCCTGTCCGCGAGAGCTGGCCGATCTACTGGTCACTGATGAGCGTTTTAAATTACTCAGTTTTACCGGTTCCGATGCGGTAGGCTGGGATATGAAAGCGCGTGCCGGACGCAAAAAAGTGGTCTTGGAACTGGGTGGCAATGCTGCTGTCATGATTGAACCAGATACCGAAATTAACGATGCGCTGATTAACCGTCTGATTGGTGGCGCTTATAACCATGCCGGACAGGTGTGTATCAGTGTGCAACGCATTCTGGTGCATCAGCAGATTTATACTGAAGTGAAGGACAAACTGCTGGCGAAACTGAAAACGATTAAAGCCGCTGATCCGAATCTGAGCACAACCTTGGTTGGTCCGATGATCAAGGAAGATGAAGCCAAACGCCTGAAAAAATGGCTGGATAAAGCCGTGAAAAAAGACGCGAAAATCCTGATTGGAGGCGAATTGAATGGTGTGATGTTCGCACCGACCTTGCTGGAAAATGTAGACCACAGTCTGGAAATCTACCGTGATGAAGCCTTTGGCCCGGTGGCAATTCTGGAAGCGTATGCTGATTTCGAATCCGGTATTGCCTGTATCAACCGCAGCCGTTTTGGCTTGCAAGCTGGAGTGTATACTCAGAATCTGAACAAGATGCTGTATGCCTGGGATCATCTGCATGTCGGTGGTGTCATTATCAATGATATTCCGTCTTTCCGGGTCGATAACATGCCTTATGGCGGGGTCAAAGATTCAGGTCTGGGTCGTGAAGGAATTCAGTCAGCCATTCGCGACATGCAGGAAGAGCGCATGCTGGTGATTAAAGCCTAAGTTTAGAATACTCATTGCTTCGATATCACAGGCAGCTTGTTTTAAATCTGCTTGTGATATTTAAGCCGGCTTTTAAAGAGGTCAAAGTTCCATGAGAGACTTTGTTTCCCATATCACAGCTTGGTCATGTGCCTTAGTATGAGCCGTTTCATCTTCAAATAATGATCTAAAAACAGATGCTGGATTGGAGTCTTGGAATACATTTTTTGAAACAGCGACCCTGTAGTAAAACTTAAGAAAAAATATATTCCAAAAAGTTTGTCAATATATAACTTGTTTAATCTGGCTTATTTCGTAGAATTATTGAACGCTTAATTCGAATAGATTATAAATAACGAATATTTTAAGCAGAATTTACAGAAAAAATTTAAAAAAGTCAGTATTGTTGAATCATCTACAAGGTCAGTTTTTCGATCAGACTTTAAGCAAGATGTAAGACCTACTGACCTGTTTGTACATTAGAATTCGACGCCCACAAGGTGCCCTCTAATTCAAACACCCAAAATTATTGAAAATGCTTCTTTTTTTGCTTGCGCCATAACCATAACAAGCAGCATCTGAAGGGGTTAAAAGTTTAGGTGTTCTATGACAGAAACTCGTGAGAATTGGTCCGCACGATCAGGATTCATTATTGCAGCGATTGGTTCCGCCGTTGGCTTGGGGAATATCTGGCGTTTCCCTTATGTTGCCTATGAAAATGGTGGCGGGGCATTCCTGATCCCTTATCTGATTGCGATTTTCGCAGCAGGTTTACCTTTATTGTTTTTAGACTATGCGGTCGGACACAAGTTCCGCAAAGCGCCGCCTATGGCGTATAAAAAACTCATGAATGCCGAATCCCTGGGTTGGTGGCAGGTGATGGTCACTCTGGTGATCGGGATTTACTATGCCAGTGTCTTGTCTTGGGCCGGCAGCTATATGTTCTATTCCTTTGGACAGCAGTGGGGCACAGATACCCAAGGCTTCTTCTTCAATACTTACCTGCAAAATGGCGAGGGTCTGACTCTCGGTTTTGTACCTGTACTGTTCTTTGGTCTGGTGGTCGTTTGGGCAGCAGTCATGCTGATTCTTTACGGTGGAGTACGCCGAGGGGTGGAACTGGCGAATAAAATCTTTATGCCATTGCTGGTGATTTTATTCACGATCCTGGTAATTCAGGCAGTCCGTTTACCGGGTGCAGTCGATGGTTTAAATGCTTTCTTCACGCCGAACTGGGAAGCGATGGCCAACTATAAAGTCTGGTTAGCCGCTTTTGGTCATATCTTCTTCTCATTGTCAGTGGGCTTCGGGATCATGTTGACCTATGCATCTTACCTGAAACGCAAAACTAACCTGACCGGTTCCGGGATCGTGGTGGCACTGGCCAACTCGTCTTTTGAAATCCTGGCGGGTATTGGTGTGTTTGCAGCACTTGGTTTTATGGCGTTCAGTTCAGGCGCTAAAGTTGAAGATGTGGTGTCTGGCGGTATTGGTCTGGCCTTTATTGCGTTTCCAAAAATCATTTCCAGTTTAGGTGCAGGTGGTGACCTGTTCGGTTTCCTGTTCTTTGGTTCATTGACGGTGGCGGGTATTACCTCGATGGTGAGCATCCTGCAAGTTCCGATTGCTGCGTTCCAAGACAAACTGGGCTGGTCAAAGAACAAGTCAGTGACGATTATTGCGGGTGGTTCAGCGGTGATTTCTACCCTGATGTTCTCGACACATAGTGCCATTACCTTTGTCGATATCATCGATTACTTTGCCAATAACATCGGTATTGTTGGTGGTGGTCTGTTATCGATTATTCTGTTGTCGTGGTTCCGTCGTCCATTAATGAAACAGCTGGAAGGCCATGTGAATGAGTTTGCCAGCGTGAAACTAGGTACGAGCTGGAACTTCATGCTGACGGTGATCACGCCGTTGTCATTATTGCTGGCATTGGGCCTGACCCTGAAATCGATCATGGCAGAAGGTTATGGTGGCTATACTGCCAGTACCCTATGGATGGTAGGCGGAGGAGTGATGGCATTCTTTATTCTGGGTGCCATTCTGTTCAGCCTGATCAAAGACCGTCACAGCTAGGAGAGCGACTATGAATACATCTGCACTAATCATGATGATCATCTCCATCGTTTTATTATGGGGTGGTCTGGTACTGGCTGTGATTCATCTGGCAAAAAATCCGGAAGAACCAGAAGACTAAAAATCTTCACATAAACCTACTGTTACCATAAATGGAAGTCATTATCATCCTTGATGATAATGACTTTTTTAATGGCTGATGCTTTGACATGATTTCCGTTTCAGATGGACAAGTCTATACAGCCTTTGCCGTGACTTTATTTGCCGGGCTGGCCACCGTGGTGGGTGGGGGACTGGTATTATTCTTAAAAAAACCTAATTTTCGTTTGCTGGCCTTTGGTCTGGCCTTTGCTGCCGGGGCCATGATCTATGTCTCTTTAACCGAAATTCTGAACAAATCGATCGCGTCCTTTAGCCTGGATTTTGATGAAAAAACCGGTTTTGCCTTTGGCACTTTTTCTTTTTTACTGGGCGTAGTTCTGGTGTTGTTGCTGGATCGCTTTGTGCCGAATCCACATGACACCATTGAAACCCATTCTGCCAAGGGCGTCAGTTCACCCCAATTACTGCGTACCGGCATGCTGACGCTGTTTGCGATTAGCGCACATAACCTGCCGGAAGGACTCGCGACGTTTTTTGCCACGCTGGAAAGCCCGGCTTTGGGCGCGCCGTTGGCGGTGGCAATTGCGATTCATAATGTACCAGAAGGCGTGGCAATTGCCTTGCCGGTATATATGGCCACCGGCCGTAAAGACTATGCCCTTTGGGCCAGTCTGGTTTCGGGCCTGGCCGAACCATTAGGGGCAGCGCTCGGGTATTTTATTCTGGCACCTTATATGAGTGAAACCGTCTATGGTCTGATCTTTGGCGTGATTGGCGGGGTGATGGTTTATCTGGCGCTGGATGAATTATTGCCGACGGCAAAGCGCTATTCTGAAGGGCATGAAACAGTCTATGGATTGGTGAGCGGCATGGCGGCATTGGCCAGCAGTCTGGTGATTTTTAAGTTTATTCAATAAGCCATATATTCACTAAATCACGCGCCATAAAAAAAGCAGCTTAGGCTGCCTTTCATTTTAAACGCATGACTTATGCAGTTTTTTCTATACGGCAATAGAAGAAGCCATCGCCTTGATCTGCTTTCGGCAACAACTGACGACCATGAATCTGCTCGATGCCCCAATCGGCTTCGATCTTGATTTCTTTGGCATCGGCATGTTGAGCAAAGAATTCGACCATCTGCTGTTCGTTTTCGGCTTTCAAAATTGAACAGGTGATGTACAGCAAAGTACCACCGACTTTCAGTTGCTGCCACATATTTTCCAGAATCTGCTTTTGCAGCTGTACCGTTTGCGGAATATCTGTGGAATGACGCAGTAAACGGATGTCCGGATGACGACGGATCACACCAATTGCGGAACATGGTGCATCCAGCACGATACAATCCACCGACTCAGGTGCTGTCCAAGTGATCGCATCAGCCGCGATAATTTCAACGTCGGCATATTCAGTTAATAGTAAACGTTCCAGATTTTCTGCCACACGGACTAAACGTCTGGCATCCTGATCAATGGCATACAGTTTTTTCGGGCTATATTTTTCCAATATATGCGCAGTCTTACCACCCGGAGCGGCGCAGGCATCGACCACGACTTTGCCTTCAAGGTCAGGAAGCAAGGTCGCACACAGCTGAGCATGTTCATCCTGAACCGAGAAACCACCGGCTTCATAGCCTGGCAGGTTCGGAATATGCACATTCTGTTCCAGAACGATACCAACTTCGGAAAGAGTACAGGCACGTGCCTCATAGCCTTCTTCTTCCAGAATTTCCAGATATTCATCACGGCTGACCTGATTGACATTGACACGCAAGGTGAGCGGTGCAATCTGTTTCAAGTCATGTGACAGTTCGGCAAGCTGTTCCGGCCAGTCTTTCTTTAAACGCTTGTAGAGCCAGCTTGGCAGGCCATGCGCCTGATTTAAAGCCAGGTCAAATTCTTCTGTTTCACGTGAAACACGACGCAGCACCGCATTGACCAGACCGCTTAAAGGTTCAAAGCCCAGCTGTTTGGCAGCAGTTACGGTTTCTGAAATCGCAGCATGTGCCGGAATACGGGTACATAGAATCTGGTACAAACCCAAATATAAGCAGCTTTCTAGAGCCTGGTTATCAAGAGGTTTGGTTAATAGCGGCAGGGTGATGGCTTTCAGGCCATGCCACTGACGTAAACAGCCTAGAGTTAACTCGTGATAAAGACCACGGTCACGCTCAGAGACGATGTTGATATGTTGATTGAGTACAGAAGCAAGTGATTGGCCATTTTGTACAGCCAATAGGGTTTTTACAACTTGCGCGCGCAAATTCAAATTTTTAGCTGATGATTGAATTTGGCTCATGCGAATTTATATCCTACCGATAGTTTTTGAGTTTGATTAATTTGAACAGCATTCAGGGCTTTGCCGCCTGGCCATTGCAGATTGGTGATACAGATGGCATTTTGATCGCCACACATTACATGCACGCCGTCTTTATCCAGAGCAATTACTTCACCAGGCAGGGCATTGCTTGTCTTTTGCGTAGAAAGCGAGGAATTCCAGATGCGTAAATTGTTGCTGTCATCCAGTGGGGTAAATGCCACCGGCCATGGATTAAAAGCACGAATATTACGGTCAATGGCTGCTGCAGGCTGGGTCCAGTCAATTTGTGCTTCAGCTTTTGATAGTTTATGCGCGTAAACCGTCAGGCTTTCATCCTGGACTTCGCGAATCTCAAGATAGTGCTGTAAGGTCTGTTCCGATTCAAGCACGGCCACAATCGCCTCAGCACCTTGCAGCGCCAGTTTGTCATGCAGGCTGGCAGAAGTATCCTCAGCGCTAATCGGGCACAGTGTTTTATACATCATATCCCCGGTATCCAGACCGGCTGCCATTTTCATAATGGTTACACCGGTCTCGGCATCGCCAGTGGCAATGGCACGCTGAATCGGGGCTGCACCGCGCCAGCGTGGCAACAGGGAACCATGAATATTCAGGCAACCATATTTTGGCGTATCCAGAACCACTTGTGGCAGGATCAGGCCATAAGCCGCCACCACCATCACATCTGCATTTAAAGCTTTGAGTTCCGCCTGTGCCGCCAGACCTTCTTCAGTCGATGACTTGAAATGTAAAGGCTGATAGACCGGAATATGGTGTTCAAGCGCCAGCTGCTTCACTGCAGAGGCCGTAAGTTTTTGTCCACGTCCAGCCTTGCGGTCAGGTTGGGTATAAACCGCCACAATTTCATGATTGGTTTTGAGCAGCGCAGCCAATGCAGTCGCTGCAAATTCTGGTGTGCCTGCAAATATGATCTTCACACATGAAATTCCAAATAAACTTAAAAGCTATTATAAGCCAAAAGCCAAATTTCAGCCTAATCGTTGCAAAAACTTATCGAATAGAGCCTGTGAGTGCTTGAATTTCAGTGGAATTTTTATATAAAAAAAACTCATGCAAATTGTAAAAATTATTCATGAAAGTTTTGTATTGTCCTGATGATGATGGCGGTATAGTAGATTTCATTAAGAAATTTTTATCGTCAGATCATCCAAACCTCTCTATAGACATTTTTGCCTGCATCTACACCCAAAAGGCCATCTTGTAAATCAAGGGCTTGTAGTATGATAGGTTTAAAATTCAACTGATTTAAGCTCCTTGTCAGTATGATTTAGCCAGAGTGGATCTGCCCGATTCATTGCAAGCTCAAACTTTGTTGGAAATATAAAATGCCTGACTATCGTTCAAAAACATCGACACACGGAAGAAATATGGCTGGCGCACGCGGTTTATGGCGTGCCACCGGCATGAAAGATGAAGATTTCGGTAAGCCGATTATTGCGGTGGTGAACTCGTTCACCCAGTTTGTACCGGGTCATGTGCATCTTAAAGATCTGGGTCAGCTGGTGGCACGTCAAATTGAAGCGTCAGGCGGCGTGGCCAAAGAATTCAATACTATTGCGGTCGATGACGGCATCGCGATGGGTCATGACGGTATGTTGTATTCATTGCCTTCGCGTGATCTGATTGCAGACTCGGTCGAGTACATGGTCAATGCCCATTGTGCCGATGCGATGGTGTGTATCTCGAACTGTGACAAGATCACCCCAGGCATGTTAATGGCTTCAATGCGTCTGAACATTCCGGTGGTATTTGTCTCTGGCGGTCCAATGGAAGCGGGCAAGGTCAAAATCCGTGGCAATGAAAAAGCCATTGATCTGGTCGATGCCATGATTGTTGCAGCAGATGACAGCTTCACTGACGAAGAAGTCGCTGAATATGAGCGTTCAGCTTGCCCAACCTGTGGTTCATGTTCAGGCATGTTCACTGCAAACTCGATGAACTGCCTGACTGAAGCACTTGGTTTATCGCTTCCGGGTAATGGTTCAACCCTGGCAACCCACGCAAATCGTAAAAAATTATTCGAGCGTGCGGGTCAACTGATTGTTGAAATCACTAAACGTCATTATGAGCAAAATGACTACAGCTTGTTGCCACGTTCAATCGCAACCAAAGCGGCATTTGAAAATGCAATGACTTTAGACATTTCCATGGGTGGTTCAACCAATACGGTTCTGCATCTGTTGGCAGCAGCACACGAAGCTGAAGTCGACTTCACGATGACCGACATCGATCGTTTGTCACGTAATGTGCCGGTTCTTTGTAAGGTTGCGCCGGCGAAGCAAGACGTCCATATGGAAGATGTACACCGTGCCGGCGGCATCATGTCAATCTTGGGTGAACTGGATCGTGCAGGCTTACTCGATACATCTGTTCCAACTGTTCATGAAAAAACACTGAAAGATGCCTTGGATAAATGGGACATCATCCGTACTGAAGATGAAGAAGTGTATCAATTCTTCAAATCAGCGCCGGGTGGTGTACCGACTCAGACGGCATTCTCGCAAGACCGTTATTATGCACGCTTAGATGGCGACCGTGACAATGGCGTGATCCGTAATGCAGCCAATGCATTCTCGCAAGATGGCGGCTTGGCAGTACTTTATGGCAATATCGCACTAGAAGGCTGTATCGTAAAAACAGCGGGTGTGGATGACTCAATCCTGAAATTCAACGGAACTGCACGTGTGTTTGAAAGTCAGGATGCTGCGGTTGAAGCAATTCTGGGTGGTAAAATCACTGCGGGTGATGTCGTCGTGATTCGCTACGAAGGTCCACGTGGTGGTCCGGGTATGCAGGAAATGTTGTATCCAACCAGTTACTTAAAATCAAAAGGTTTGGGTAAAGACTGTGCTCTGTTAACAGATGGCCGTTTCTCGGGTGGTTCTTCTGGTCTTTCAATTGGTCACGTGTCGCCTGAAGCTGCAGAAGGCGGTGCGATTGGTCTGGTTGAAGATGGCGACCGTATCGAAATTGATATTCCAAACCGTACCATTCACCTGGCAGTGGATGATGCAACCATGGCAGCACGTCGTGAAGCCCAAGAAGCCAAAGGCTGGCAGCCTGCTGAACAGCGTCCTCGTAAAGTGTCTAAAGCACTCAAAGCGTATGCGATGCATACCACCAGTGCCTCGAAAGGTGCAGTACGTGATATCTAATTTGTAATTTTACAGATTTAAAAAGCACTCCAGATGGGGTGCTTTTTTTTATTTGAAATTTATAGATTCAATAAGACGGGGGCTTAAAGGAAATTGTTTAATTGCAGTTTATAACCTTCGGTTCGACCTACTTTTGTTTCGGCAAAAGTAGGCAAAACTACTATCATCTGCAAAACTCGTCCGAAACTAGCATTTTTCACTTATATCGCAGAAACAGTAAATATTAATTGTAGTCCTGCCTCGGACAGTTGCAGATGACTTTGGCATGTATCGAATATTATAGAAGCAGCTGAAAGCTGTATTGCTTTGTTTTAATTCTATACAATGACCTTAAAATAAATTGTCCAAGACCGAAGCTTAAAATTGGTCATCGCCCAGGAAGAGAATAATGAGTAAAGATAATATCCGCGAGCATTCAGCCCCGGTTTATGAAGGCATTGAAAATGCACCGGCGCGTTCCATGATGCGTGCTACCGGTTTTAAAGATGTTGATTTTGAACGGCCATTTATTGGCATTGCCTCGACCTGGGCCAATGTCACGCCTTGTAATATGCATATTGATGGTCTGGCCAGAACTGTAGAGCAGGGCGTGAGTGCTGCGGGCGGCAAAGGTATTATCTTCAATACCATTACCATTTCTGACGGAATTTCCAACGGTACGGAAGGCATGAAATATTCACTGCTATCACGGGAAGTGATCGCAGACTCCATTGAAACGGTCGTGGGCTGCCAGGCTTATGATGGGGTCATCGCGATTGGTGGTTGTGATAAAAACATGCCGGGCTGCATCATGGGGTTGGCACGCTTAAACCGTCCGGGGCTGTTTATTTATGGCGGCACTATTAAACCGGGCGAAGGCCATACCGACATGATTTCGGTATTTGAAGCAGTCGGTCAATATGCCAAAGGTGAAATCAACGCGATTCAGGTCAAGCATATTGAAGAAGTGTCTTTGCCGGGTCCGGGTTCTTGTGGCGGCATGTATACGGCCAACTCGATGGCCTCTGCAATTGAAGCTTTAGGTATGAGCTTGCCGGGCTCCTCGGCGCAGGAAGCGATTTCGGATGATAAACAAATCGACTGTGCCCGTGCCGGTGAAGCAGTCATGAATCTGTTACGACTGGATATCAAGCCACGTGACATCATGACCAAGGCTGCTTTTGAAAATTCGATCAAGGTCTTGATTGCGCTGGGTGGTTCGACCAATGGCGTGTTGCATCTGCTAGCCATGGCGCATACCGCAGGGGTTGAATTGAGTCTGGATGACTTTGTCCGAATTGGCAAAGATATTCCGGTGGTGGCCGATGTGCGTCCATCCGGGAAATATTTAATGTCAGAACTGATTGCGATTGGTGGGATTCAACCACTGATGAAGCGCATGCTGGATGCCGGCATGCTGGATGGGTCCTGTTTAACGGTCACAGGTAAGACGCTGGCAGAAAACCTGGCCGATGTGCAGGACTATCCGGAAGGTCAGCAGATTATTCTGCCTTTTGATGCGCCCGTGAAAAAAGATTCCCATCTGGTGATTTTGAAAGGCAATCTGTCGCCGAAGGGCGCTGTGGCCAAGATTACCGGTAAGGAAGGTCTGCATTTTGCTGGCCCGGCACGGGTCTTTGAAGGCGAGCAGGGTGCCATGCGCGGGATTCTGGATGGCGAAGTCCAGCCGGGTGAAGTGGTGGTGATTCGTGGCGTCGGCCCTAAAGGTGGTCCGGGCATGCCGGAAATGCTGAAACCGACTTCTGCGATTATTGGTAAAGGTCTGGGCGCTTCGGTGGCTTTAATTACTGACGGACGCTTCTCTGGCGGCAGTCATGGTTTCGTGATTGGTCATGTGACGCCAGAAGCTTATGAGGGCGGCCCGATTGGTCTGGTGCAAAATGGTGATCAGATTTCGATTAATGCCGAAACTCGGGAAATGACCTGGCATGTCGCGGAAGAAGAAATTGCTGCACGTCAAGCGGCCTGGACCAAACCTCAGCCAAACTATACCCACGGTGCGCTGGCTAAATTCGCCAAACTGACTTCAGGTGCAGAAACCGGGGCGGTCACTGACCTGAATCTTGACCTCTAATCCATTGTTAAACATTGAACATTTGCTTATGACTTGATATAAGTTTTTACAGCATGCAGGGCTTTGGCTTCTGCGATCTTAAAAATAGATTATTCTGCGCAGCTTCTCATATGTTGAGCTGCGCACCGTCATTGTTGTCGAGGCCGATCTCATGTCCCTGTTACGCCGTTGGTTTGATCCAATCCGATCGAGTTGGTTTTACCAAAAACCGACCCGTCAAACGGTGTTATCTATTCAAGATGGGCTGAGTATCCATTTAAGACTGGATGATGTGTACAGTTATCTGGCGGTACAGCAGTTGCCCCAGCTCGAAGAAATTTTAAGTCCAGAACTCAAGCCGCTAAAAGTCATCATTTCCAGTGAGCATGCCGAAGCGCCGAACCAGATGTCTTTTGATGAATGGCAGCACTACACGATTAATGATGCGAAAATCTTGTCAAAACAGCATCGTTTTAGTTTTCATGATACGCCAGAATTACCGACCGCTGAGGCCTTAAAACAGGCTGAACTGATTTTGCGGCATACGCCGCTGCGGGGACAGGATTTCCTGTATTTACTGGAAGATGTATTCCATATGCTCTGGCAAAAACAGACCGGAAAATTGCGCACCTTATATGCCATGGCCAGCCGCCATCATCAGCCACAGGATTTTCCTGAACGTATTTTTGATCAGACCCCGATTCTGGCCAGCTATTTTAATTTAGGCGGACGCCAGTATCAGGCGGTCGATGATCTGTTACGTCTGACCCGACGTCTGGAGCAGCAAAAACTGCTGACCGGTAATCCGATTTTTATGATCGATCACATTGAATGGCGTGAGCATCTAATCAGTGATGCCGAGGAGCTGAACGAGATCCAGTCGATGGATCCGGAACTGGACTTGTATATCGCGCTGGAAGATCCGATCTCCTGGCTATTGCTGGCCTATATCAAGGAAGAACTGGCGGATTATTATAATATCCAGCTGAATGTCTATCCCTTGTCCTATCGTGGACGAGATGACTTTGACTGGAGTCTGGCCACACGGTTATCCAAACGGACGGAAGTTGAATTCACTCCGTTCTGCCGACCGACCGAGCAGGCGATTGCGCCAATGGCACAATTATTTTATAGCTGTCCCGAGGAGCAGCGGATCGAGGCGATGTACCAGATCTTGCAGGCCGTCTGGACCCGTGGTGAAGACCTGTCTTATGCACCCCATTTCAAACGTTTGCAGCAACAGTTAAATATTGTCGATCTGACCCAGGACGATATTCTGGTCAAGCTGCAGGACAATGATATGCTCTGTGAAATGAAGTCCCAGCCGAACTTTCCGGTACTGGAACTGCGTATAGATGATCAAAGTTATACATTTAATAGTCTATATCGGGTCTGGATGATTGAAAGTATTTTCAGTAATGTGTTAGAAGAAAAGTATAAGAGTAATAATCAAACTGAAAGTGAACTGAAAAAACATGGAAAAGATCAAAGCTGAATCACTAGAACATGCACGTCAACAGATCGATGCCATTGATACAGCTTTAGTTGAGCTGATCGCTGCGCGTCAATTTTATGTTGATCAAACCACCCGTTTCAAAAAAACCGAAACCGATTTGCAGTCACCGGAACGTATGGAACAGATTGTAGAAAATGTCAGAGCTCTGGCGCAAAAGCAGGGCGTCGATCAGGAGTTTATTGAACATCTATACCGTGAAATGTTCCAATACTTTATTCAACGTGAACTGAAAGAGTTTCGTCCTTAAACAGACACGTGCTTTAACAGAAGCCTTGCGGGGCTTCTTTTCATTTCTTTCATCGCAAAGTTGAAAAATACAAAGCTAAAAAAAGCAGCCATTCGGCTGCTCAATACTTTTATTTCGAGTTTTATTTTTTATCGGCCAGGCTAAAGAACCAGTTCAGGATCAGTGCAGCAAACGTTGCCGTACCTATACCACCCAGATTGAAGCTACCAAAAGTCAGGGCAAAATCACCCGTACCTAAAATAATGGTCACCGCAGCCACCATCAGGTTCTTGTTCTGCGAAAAATCGACCTTGTTCTCAATCCAGATTTTGGCACCGGCAATGGTAATCAAACCAAACACCACAATCGAAGCACCGGTCAGAATCGCTGTCGGAATCGTGTGAATAATCGCACCAAACTTAGGCGATAAACCGAGGAACACAGCAAAGACACCCGCGACGGCAAAGATAATGGTCGAGTAGACCCGTGTCACGGCCATCACACCAATGTTTTCACCATAAGTGGTCATACCCGGCGCACCTACACCACCGGCTAAAGTCGTGGCAACACCATCTGCCACAAAGGCTTTACCAATATGCGGATCCAGGTTTTCACCGGTCATTGCACCTACGGCTTTAATATGGCCCAGATTTTCAGCCACCAGAATCAAGGCAATTGGCGCAATGATCAGCATAGCATTTAATTCAAAGGTCGGTGCGTGAAAAGTCGGTAAGCCGAACCAGGCTGCTTGCTGAATAGGAAGGAAATTGATCGCAGTGCCATAACCCATGACATTACTGAGTACGAAGTAGATCAGATACGCTAATAATAGGCCAACCAATAACAGCAGGCGCTGTAATAAGCCACGGGTGAATACGGCAATTGAACCCATGCACAGCACAGTGACTAGGGACATCCACATATTAAAGGTATTACCCATCACGCTTTTCACTGTGACTGGAGCAAGGTTCAGGCCAATGATCATCACCACGGCACCGGTTACTACCGGTGGCATCAGCTTTTCAATCCAGCGGGTGCCCGTCGCCATGACCAGAAAGCCCATGAGTGCATAGAAGATGCCACATGCGATAATCCCGCCTGCCGCAACGCCAATATTCGGATTCAGTCCGCCACCACCCGCATAACCTGTTGCTGCGATGACCACACCAATAAAGGCAAAGCTTGAACCTAGATAACTTGGAACCCGGCCACCGGTGATTAAAAAGAACAGAATAGTACAGATCCCTGACATTAGAATCGCCAGGTTAGGATCAAAGCCCATTAAAAAAGGTGCCAGTACAGTCGCGCCAAACATGGCAAAAGCATGTTGTACACCCAAAATGACCGTTTGTGCGGGTGGCAAATACTCTGCGGTACCTACTGGTCGTGCATCGATACTACCCTCATAAGGGCGCCATTTGGGAAACCAACTGGACATAAAATGAGCACTCAAAAGATAAATTGTGCACATCATACTCTTGTTCTTTAGAAGATTTAATCACTTAAACAAAATTTTTGTTCAAATTAATTCTATGACTTTATTTAAGATTTTACCAGTCGGTAAAAGAATACTGGGTTAAAAGTAAAGTGAAATCAGTAGATTAATTTCTTATTATGAATAGGGGTATCTATAAATAAATCTGATTTACTATATAAAATAAAATATTTCCTGGCTATTGACTGGTCAATAAAAAAGCACATCACCAGGATGTGCTTTCAAATGGGCATTTTTGCTTAGCCAGTATTACGCAAACCGGCTGCAATCCCGGCAATACTGACCATCAGCGCATGATCTACTGGGGTGTTTTCGGCCTGTTGCTGTTCAAGATATAAACGGCGACGTTTCATCAGCTCAGCTTGCAGCAAGTGCAATGGTAATAGATACGGTTTACGTACCTTCATGGACTGATCCAGTACGCCGTTGCTGCTCAGGAGTTTAGATTCGCCTTTTAAGGTTAACAGGGTTTGTACTGCATCCTGCAAACGCTGGCGTAACGCTGTCCCCAGAACTTTCAGATCTTCATCCTGGGTCAGATGCGATTCGTAATACAGCGCCACATGCGCGTCGGCTTTAGAAAGTACCATTTCCAGCATATCAATCAGGGTCTGGAAATATGGCCACTCGGCCAGCATTTCATCGAGTACATTACGTTGTCCCTGATCCAGGACTTCATTCAGTGCGGCACCGGTACCGAGCCAGGCAGGCAACATCAGGCGAATTTGGGTCCAGGCAAATACCCAGGGAATTGCCCGTAAGGATTCAATGCCGCCGCTGACTTTACGTTTGGCGGGACGTGAACCTAGCGGTAGCATTTGTAGTTCAAGCTCCGGGGTAACAGTACGCAGGTATTTTACAAAATGCGGATTTTCCCGTACGGTCTGGCGATAGACCTGAACCGACAGTTCGGTCATTTGATGCATCAAGTCGCGCCATTCCTGTTTTGGCTCAGGTGGCGGGAGCAGGGTCGCTTCCAGGGTTGCAGCGGTATAAATTTCCAGATTTTGCAGCGCGATTTCTTCCAGCCCGAATTTAAAGCGGATCATTTCACCCTGTTCAGTCACCCGGATCGCACCGGAAATAGAACCCGGTGGCTGAGAGAACAAGGCTTGCTGGGTTGGCGCACCACCACGACTGATCGAACCGCCACGACCATGGAACAGGGTCAACTGCACGCCATGTTGCTGGGCAACTGCTGTCAGTTCTTCCTGGGCACGATACTGAGCCCAGTTGGCCGACATAAAACCGGCATCTTTGGCAGAATCCGAATAGCCAATCATGACCTCATGTTTGCCCTGAATATGCTGTTTATACCAGTGCATATTGAACAGGGTCGACATGGTTGCGGCTGCACCATCCAGATCTTTTAATGTTTCAAACAGGGGAACCACCCGTAACGCCTGTTCAATCCCGGCTTCTTTTTGTAAAAGCAGTACCGCCAAGACATCACTTGGATATTCTGCCATGGAAATAATATAGGCACCCAGAGACTCGCTCGGCTGTTCGGCCAGTGTGCGCATGGTGGCAAAGACTTCCTGTACATCCGGATGTTCAATCAGGCTGCCGGCCGGTTCATTCAGATGTTTCGGCAGTAACGGACGCTTGCTTTGCAATTCCTGCAGTAAAAAGTTTTGACGGGCCTGTTCGGTCCAGGTTTCAAAATTCCCCAGTCCCAAATATTCAGTAATGGCTGAAATCGCCTGACGGTGACGCCCAGATTCCTGACGGATGTCCAGTTTCAGCAGTTCGATGCCAAAGCTGTTGACCCGGTAAATAAAGTCCAGCAGGCTGCCATTGGCAATTTCGGCCAGATTGCAGTCCATCAGCGAGCGATAGCAGGTCAGGAGTGGCTGTAAAAGTTCGTCTTTACTCTTAATGACCAGACTGTCATCGGCATCATTGCCTTTTAATTTTTCTGCCAGCCAGTGCCGCGTGGCTTTCAGGCGGGTACGGGTGTCACGTAAATATTCACGATAGGGTTCAGGATGGGGTTGGCCCAAGGCTTCAGAAATTTCCGGGCTACATTGCTGAATCGACAGTTCCCAGCGCAGGTTTTCAATATCGCGTACATAAAGGTCGGCTGCTTTCCAGCGCGACAGCCACAGTACTTCCTGAGTGACGGTGTGGGTAACATTCGGGTTGCCATCGCGGTCACCACCCATCCAGGAGGCAAAACGTACTGGTGCGACATCTAAGGGCAGGTTCTGGCCACATTGCGCTTGTACCATGCCATTTAGTTCGCGGATAAATTTCGGGACCGCATTCCACAGGGTCTGCTCAATAGTGGTAAAGCCCCATTTGGCTTCGTCAATCGGAGTCGGGCGATGCTGACGGATTTCATCGGTTTGCCAGGCGGAGCTGATCAGCTGTTTCAGATCGGCCAGAACTGCCTGACGTTCACGTGGAGTCAGTTTCTGCTGGTCGAACTTGGACAGGGCATTATTGATGCCATCATATTTTTGAATCAGGGTACGGCGGCTGACTTCTGTGGGATGCGCGGTCAGGACCAGTTCAATTTTCAGTTCGCAGATTTGCTGATACAGCGTATCGGCAGAAATTTCCTGCTGTTTAAATTTTTCAAATAAAGGCACCAGAGGATTGGGCGATTCTGCAGTGTCATCAAACTCGCTCTGACGGCGACGACGTACCACATGATATTGTTCGGCAATATTGGCAAAGTTTAAAAAGTGGGTAAAGGCACGGGTCAGCGGCAGGATTTCGGCATCTTCCAGGCTCAAAAACAGTTGTTCCAGTTGTTTTTCTGCTTCGACCTGTCCATCGCGAGCGCCTTTGGACAGGGCACGGATCTGCTCGATCTGATTAAACAAATCCTGCCCGGCATGTAATTTTAAGGTTTCCCCAAGCAAATTACCCAGTAAGCGTACGTCTTCGCGTAGTGGTGCATCAATCTGTTGAATCATTTTTTATTCCCTCACATGCATGCTTTGACTATACCGCGACTGCATGACAATCCAAGTCCCCTAGAGACAAAAGTTGCAGAACATAGGCTGCTTTTTTAGCAACTTTTAGGCCATATACGGTGATCGGTGATCAATCCAAAGGAAAGGATTTAATCCGAAAGGGCATATTTCAGCATAAACAGTTCAATGGCCTCGCCAATAATCTGTTGCTGTTCTGCGCTTGAAGGGGGAGGGCTGAGACCCAGTAGGATTTTCTGATGACGGGTTCCGGTCAGCAGGGACACGATCAGCTCGGTCTGTTTTTCTGGAAGATCGACCTGAATAAAGCGGTATTGCTGGGCCAGGTTAAAAAAATCATTCCAGACTGCATCCAGTTTGCTATGCGAGGCCTGATAAAACTGTTCTGCCAGAGGACTTTGCTGCGATGCCAGTTCCATCAGTAGCAGGTCCAGCTTGATCGCTTCCGGTAAATGAATAATATTTAAAGCGCGCTGACAGGCCTGATAAAACTCCTGCGCAAAGTCACTGCTCGGCTGCAAGAGCTGAGGATGTTCATGCAGAATGGCTTCACAGGTATCCTCAATTGCACAGCTAAACAGGGTCGCCTTGTCCTGAAAATGATTATACACCGTCAGCTTGGTTACACCTGCCTCACGTGCAATCTGGTTCATGCTGGAGGCATGATAGCCATGCGCTAAAAATAGCGCTTTGGCCACACTCAAGATGCGCTGACGCTTTTCCAGATCCTTGGGTCGTCCTACAGGTATTTGCACAATTTCTTCCAAAAAAAGTCAATACGGTCATTGCTTTGAAGCTTGAGTTATAATTAGTGTACCGGGTGGTATATTAATTAAAAACAAGCAATTCAATATATCAGCATAGTTTGCCCTAAAAAAGACGATCAGATAAGAGCGAATAAGATGAGCAGGATTTACAGCGTATTGGCTGGCATGGTGGTGCTTTGCAGCGTGACCTTAAGCGGGTGCAGCAAAGATACTGCTGCAGCAGAACAGGAAGTTCCCTTTGTCATGGTGGCCACACCCACCACTTCACAGCATGAATTAAAAAGTTATGCCGGTGATGTGCAGGCACGTCAGCAAACGGCGCTGGCATTTCGGGTCGCTGGACAGGTGACCCAGCGCTTCGCCGATGTGGGTGACCAGGTCAAAGTCGGGCAAGTCCTGGCAACTCTGGATGTCAAAGATGCCCAGCTGCAGCTGAATGCAGCACGTGCCCAACTGGAAAGCGCGCAGTCTGCCACTAAGATTGCTCAGGATGAATTACAACGTTTCAAGCAGTTATTGCCATCCAATGCCGTGAGCCGCTCACAATATGACGCGATCGAAAACCAGTACAAGACCGCCCTGTCAAATCTGAAGCAGGCACAATCCAATTATGATACCGCTAAAAACCAGACTGCTTATAATCAGCTGATTGCCACCAGAAACGGCGTAATCACGGCACGCAATATTGAAACAGGACAGGTGGTCGCTGCCGGGCAGGCGGCGTATGAACTGGCGATTGCCGGCGAACGTGAAGTGGTGATTGGCGTACCGGAACAGGCGATTGCTGAAATCAGGGTGGGGCAAGCGGCCCTAGTCACCTTATGGTCCAAACCTGAAGAAAAATTTGCCGCCATTGTCCGCGAGATTTCACCGGCAGCGGACCAGTCGCGTACCTTCAGGGTTAAAGTTTCCTTACGTGAAGGCAATGGCCAGATCCAGCTGGGACAAAGTGCCCGGGTATTTTTTCAGCACAGCCGCGATAATATGCTCAGTGTGCCGCTATCCAGTGTCTCGGCAACGGATCAGCAGGCTTATGTCATGGTGGTCCAGCCGGATCATACCTTACGTAAAGTCCCGGTCCAGCTCGGTGCCTATGGCCGGGACAGTGTTGCTGTATTCAGTGGCCTCAAGCCGGAAGACTATGTGGTGATTGGCGGCGTACATCTGCTGCGTAACCAGCAAAAAATCAATCCGATTGATCGTGAAAACCGTCGTGTGACCATTCAGGCAGGGAATTAAGCATGAACTTTAACCTGTCGGAATGGGCTTTAAAAAATAAAGGTCTGGTGCTGTATTTCATGATCCTGCTGGGTCTGATCGGCATCGTCTCTTATTCCAAACTGTCACAAAGTGAAGATCCGCCTTTTACCTTTAAAGTCATGGTGATCCAGACTTACTGGCCGGGTGCCAGTGCCAAAGAAGTATCCCTACAGGTCACTGACCGGATTGAAAAGGAACTGATGACCACGGGACAGTATGACCGCATCATGGCCTATTCGCGTCCGGGTGAATCCATGGTGACTTTTGTTGCCAAGGATTCCCTGGCTTCGAAAGATGTCGCTGATGTCTGGTATAACGTGCGCAAGAAGGTGGGCGATATCCGGCATGAATTGCCACAAGGGGTACAAGGGCCGTTCTTTAATGATGAATTTGGCGACACCTTTGGCAATATTTATGTGCTCAAGGGTAAAGATTTTGACTATGCGACCCTCAAGGAATACGCCGACCGCTTACAGCTGCAACTGCAACGGGTCAAAGATGTTGCCAAAGTTGAGCTGATTGGCTTGCAAGACCAGAAAATCTGGATTGAGATTTCTAATACCAAGGCCATCCAGCTGGGCGTTCCAGTCATGGCGATTCAGCAAGCCCTGCAGCAGCAAAATGCCACCACCCAGTCCGGTTTTTTTGAAACTGGCTCAGACCGGATTCAGGTGCGGGTCAGTGGTGCATTAAACAGTGTTGAAGAATTAAGACAGATGCCGCTGCTGGTCAATGGCAAAACTATTCAGCTGGGCGATGTAGCAGAAGTCTATCGTGGCTTTAGTGATCCGGCACAGCCCCGGATGCGCTTTATGGGCGAAAACGGCATTGGTATTGCTGTATCGATGCGCAAGGGTGGGGACATCATTGCCTTGGGTAAAAATCTGGAACAGGAATTCGCCCGCCTGCAAAAAGCTCTGCCACTCGGCATGGAGCTGCAAAAAGTCTCCGATCAGCCGGTGGCAGTCAAACGCAGCATTAACGAATTTATGAAAGTGCTGGCAGAAGCGGTGGTTATCGTATTGCTGGTCAGTTTTTTCTCGCTCGGTTTCCGGACCGGTCTGGTGGTGGCTTTCTCGATTCCGCTGGTGCTGGCCATGACTTTTGCCGGTATGCAGCTATTTGATGTCGGACTGCATAAAATTTCCCTGGGGGCCCTGATTCTGGCTCTCGGTCTTTTGGTCGATGATGCCATTATCGCCATTGAAATGATGGCGATTAAGATGGAGCAGGGTTATAGCCGTTTACAGGCGGCCGGGCATGCCTGGCGCACCACGGCTTTTCCAATGCTGACAGGCACCCTGATTACCGCTGCCGGTTTCCTGCCGATCGCCACTGCAGCATCGAGTACCGGGGAATATACCCGTTCGATTTTCCAAGTGGTGACCATTGCATTGCTGGTGTCCTGGATTGCCGCGGTACTGTTTGTGCCATATTTAGGCGATAAACTTCTGCCGGATTTCAACAAGGATTTAATTCAGAAAGCGCCGTGGTATCAGCGGCTCTGGGCACGTCTACGCAAACAGCCAGAACCTCAGCCGATTGTGCATCATGCCGGAGAACATTATGACCCTTATCAAACCCGGTTTTATCAGGGCTTTCGCCGTTGGGTCGATGCCTGTGTGACCTATCGTAAAACTGTCATTGTTGCCACGGTCGGAATTTTTATTCTGTCTATTTTAATGTTTAAGCTGGTGCCGCAGCAGTTTTTCCCACCTTCAAATCGAGCTGAAATTCTGGTGGATCTCAAACTTGAAGAAGGTGCTTCACTGAAGGCCACTGAAGCTGCAGTAAAAAAAGTAGAAGCCTTTTTATCGAAACAAGAGGGCATTGATAACTATGTGGCTTATGTCGGGATGGGTTCTCCACGTTTCTATTTACCGCTCGATCAGCAGTTGCCGCAAACCAGTTTTGCCCAGTTTGTGGTGCTGGCATCCTCTTTAGAGGATCGAAATGAAATCCGTAAATCCTTAAGTGACCAGATTCGAAAGTTATTGCCAGAAGTGCGTACCAGGGTGTCCTTGCTGGAAAATGGCCCACCTGTGGGTTATCCACTACAATTCCGGGTGTCGGGTGAAGATCTAGGATTAGTCCGTGAATGGGCGCAGAAAGTTGCAGCCACCGTGGGAGAAAATCCAAATACCACCAATGTGCATCTGGACTGGGGCGAGCCGAGTAAAGTCATCAAATTGCAGATTGATCAGGATCGTGCCCGTCAGCTTGGGGTGAGTAGCAGTGAACTGGCCAATGTACTCAACAGCTCGATTTTGGGGGCCGGTATTGATCAGTACCGTGAAAAACGTGAACTGATCGAAATCCGTTTACGTGGTGCTCAGGCTGAACGGGTGGAGGTAGCATCTTTAGCCAGTCTGGCTGTTCCGACCGCAACCGGTACATCGGTACCTTTGGCGCAGCTGGCCAAAATTGAATACAGCTTTGAAGAAGGCCTGATCTGGCATCGTAACCGCTTGCCGACCATTACTGTGCGTGCCGATATTCGTAGCAAGTTGCAGCCCGCTACTGTGGTCAATGAACTCAAAGAGCCACTGGAAAAAATCCGGGCAGAGCTGCCGAATGGCTATCTGCTGCAAGTGGGGGGTACAGTTGAAGAATCGGCTCGTGGACAGAACTCGGTGAATGCCGGCATGCCTTTATTCCTCGCAGTCGTCATGACCCTGCTGATGATTCAGCTCAAGAGCATCTCACGGGCCTTTATTGTGTTCCTGACCGCACCTTTAGGCATTATCGGAGTGGTGTTATTCCTGTTAATTTTCAATAAACCTTTCGGTTTTGTTGCGATGCTCGGAACGATTGCCTTATCCGGAATGATCATGCGCAACTCGCTGATTCTGATTGACCAGATCGAGCAGGATATTCAGGCCGGAGAGTCGCAGTGGGATGCCATCATCAATGCCACAGTACGCCGTTGTCGTCCGATCGTATTGACCGCACTGGCTGCAGTTCTGGCGATGATTCCCTTGTCCCGCAGTATTTTCTTCGGGCCGATGGCGGTGGCGATTATGGGCGGTTTGATTGTAGCAACACTATTAACCCTGTTTTTTCTGCCTGCCCTATATGCACAGTGGTTTAAAGTGAAAAAAAGTTTAAATTCTGTTTAAATTTGTCATAATTTCAGGTGCGAAATTTGGAAATTTTCAATATAGTAGCACCTGAGATTTTTATAATTTAAAAAAATAAGTAATTGCTGCATTGGCCGAGCTGCCAATACGGTAACGAGGTTGAACCAAACATGACTCAAGATACATTAACCAAGATGCGACGTTCCGTAGCGATGGCTTATGTCTTCATGTTTTTGGCCTTATTTACCCTGTTTAGTGGACTATTGGCCTACTGGTTCGCACGTAAAGTCACCCAGGTTGATTATGCCGAGGTCTGGTTACAAGCGCAGGCACTGTGGATCATGCGTAATATCGTGATTTATACCATTTTGGCGATCTTCGCTGCGCTGTGGTTTATTCCCCTGTTTTTCTTTGCCTGGGACAGCCAGCTCTGGGTTAAAGCCTGTGTAGTGACCGGGGTAATTTTCAGCTTTATTGCCTTTATTTTCCTGATCAATGCCTGGTTTAAAGGCATCCATAAATTCTCTCAAAACAAAGCTGTGTTCTAAAGCGTATAATTTTTTTCATATTTCCCCTTGTAAAACTCGGTTTGACCCCAATTTCAGACCTCAGTTGAATATTAAACAAAATTCCGTGAGGAGCATCGCCAGACATGGCTAAACGTGATTATTATGAGGTTTTGGGCGTCGCTAAAACCGCTAGTGATGATGAAATCAAAAAAGCCTACCGTAAGTTGGCGATGAAATATCATCCAGACCGTAACC
The DNA here is from genome assembly GCF_052078135.1 of Acinetobacter lwoffii. GTDB lineage: Bacteria > Pseudomonadota > Gammaproteobacteria > Pseudomonadales > Moraxellaceae > Acinetobacter > Acinetobacter lwoffii_Z. The sequence goes on along the minus strand of NZ_JBQGUZ010000022.1, from coordinate 27,609 downwards.
CGGACAATGCTGAAGCTGAAGAGAAATTCAAAGAAGCAGCAGAGGCCTATGAAGTGCTCTCTGATGGTGAAAAGCGCAGCATGTACGACCGTATGGGCCATCAGGCCTTTGAAGGTGGTATGGGCGGCGGCGGTGGCGGCTTCGGCGGTGGTTTCAGCGCAGAAGACATTTTCAGCCAGTTCGGTGATATTTTCGGTGGTGCTTTTGGTGGCGGCGGTGGTCGTGGCCAGCAGCGCGCGCGCCGAGGTTCCGACTTACGCTATGTCATGGAACTGACCCTGGAAGAAGCGGTCAAGGGCGTCAAGAAAACCATTACCTTTACTGCACCGGCACCGTGTGATGCCTGTGATGGTAAGGGTTCAAAAAATCCAAACGATGTAGAAACCTGCCGTACCTGTCATGGTGCTGGTCAAGTGCGCATGCAGCAAGGTTTCTTCTCCGTACAGCAAACCTGTAGCACCTGTCGTGGTCAGGGCAAGATCATCAAGAACCCATGTAATAAATGTCATGGTTCGGGTGTGTCGGATCGTCAGCAAACTCTGGAAGTCACTATTCCTGCGGGTGTGGACAATGGCGACCGCGTACGCTTGACTGGTAAGGGTGAAGCGATCCGTGATGGTCAGTCAGGTGACTTGTACGTAGAAGTGGTGGTGCGTGAGCATGAAATCTTCCAGCGTGATGGCGCTGATCTGTATATGGATGTACCGGTATCGATTGCTGATGCAGCCTTGGGTAAGGAAGTTCAGATTCCTACGCTGGATGGCCGTGTGAGCCTGAAAATTCCTGAAGGTACGCAAACAGGTAAACTGTTCCGTTTACGTGGTAAGGGGGTTAAACCGGTACGTACCAGCATGCAAGGTGACTTACTGTGCCGTATTGTGGTGGAAACTCCAGTGAATTTAAGTGCACGTCAACGTGAACTGTTAAAAGAACTGCAAGAAACCATGGATGGTGAAGACAGCAAGTCATCACCAAAGAAAAAATCATTCTTTGATCGCTTGTTTGATTAATTGAGTGAAAATAAAAAGGACGCTGAGGCGTCCTTTTTTATTATGTAGATAAGATACTCTAGATTAGAAGATGCTATTTATTAGTTGATAGCTATCTTATTGTTTGATAGGTATCGCTTAAACATAAAAACCGCCTAAAAAGCGGTTTCTGTTTTTATATTTGACTATCTAAATAGAAAGTATGAGTCCAAATTTGGAGGGAGATAGATATTTTGTAAGTGAGAAAAAAGCATCATTCCCGAAATTAAAAAGGCCAATATTGTTATTACAGAGCTATATAATCGCATTCATTACTTATCAAATTTACCAGTACAGCAGATTACTCTTATTTTGTTATCATGACAATAAAAGCTTAATCTTATTGAAATCACTATAAATTTTTAAAATTTCATTTTTTAATAAATAAAATAAATATATATATAAGAAAACTTGATTAATTAAATTTTTCGTGTATAGTTAACTTAACTAGAAAAAAGTCTTGTTTCGGTAAATCTTCTTTAAGTATCGCAGTTTTAGTCATAATCCTTCGTTTTTTTCAGATTTGAAGTCTCATTCTTTATTATTTCAAAGTTATATTCAGTCAATAAATTGACTAAAAATTATTAAAAAATTAGTAGGATATATTATGTCAAACTCAAATGTTGTTAAAGGTACTGTAAAGTGGTTCAACGAAACTAAAGGTTTTGGTTTCATTCAACAAGAATCAGGTCCAGATGTTTTTGCTCATTTCAGCGAAATCGCCAGTTCAGGTTTTAAAACCTTAATGGAAGGCCAACTGGTTGAATTCAGTGTAGCTCAAGGTCAAAAAGGACCGAATGCTGTAAATATTGTTGCTATCTAAGCAAGAATAAACAGTAAAAAAGCACTTAATAAGTGCTTTTTTTATCGTTCAAAATTTAATTTTAAGTTATTTTCCAAATTGGAAAAATCTTTAGAAAAACAGGATTCAAGTTGTTAAAAATAAATGATTTAATTGCAAAATCTAAAAATGGTACTGAAATTATTGTTTCGTTAATTCCTCTCAATAAAATGCAAAATACACGTCAGGGTTTAAAAAGAATTGAAGTGGGTAAAAGAGTTCTTCTTTCATCTGGAGTTGAGGTAGATTTAAACTTAGATGGCCGTACATTCTATACTTCTCTAAATCAATTATTTAAGCTAAATCATAAAGTTATTTAAAGATAAAATTAAGAAACATCAATTTTTAGTGGAGATTTTGCCACTTTAACTATTATTAAAGGTATAGATATGCTTAAACAAAGTATCAGTGTGAAGGATCAGTTTGGGGCTCAACACGCTATTCAAGCAACAGTCGATCATCATTTTTCTAAAACACAATCTCATTCCAATATAAAACATATCACTGTAGATGGTGAAGATATTCGTCCCAGTTTTGAAATGTGCTTTCAAAGTACCTTAAGTGGAAAAATTTTCAAAATTGTATAGACCAGGCAAATTTTACTTTAGGTATTATTATTTTTAATAAGTTTCCGAAGAGCTAGATAATTAATTTGCTCAATCTAAGGACTGATTTTTGTATAAGGCAAAATTGAGTCCTTTTAATCTCAATAAGACTTAAAATCTTATTTACTAATCAATTTAAAAGTAGATATTCATAATTAAAATTTAGTAAAAAGTCTTGCATAAGAATCCTGTTAATCTAATTGAGATTTAAATCATCAAGATTTTGAGCTCAGTTAATCATGGCGAGACTAAAACAGGAAAAACTGTATTGGCAGGTCGTCTGTAGTTAACTTCAAAAATCAGGAATTCCAGTAAATCATTGCAAAATCATAGCGATAAAATTGTGAATAAACTTATTCCAGCTATATGAGCAATTGCTAAAAACTATAGACAAGTCAAGTGGATCTATATCGTATAGCTTTGATGGAAGTGATTGCCTAACTTCTTAGACTCGATTAAAACTCTTATCAATATCAGTGATTTCGCTCTTTGAGTATTTTCATTGATTTTTATTCAATGCATCTTAGTGTTATTCCGCAGTTTTGCTATAGTAAGAGCAATTTTGGATCAACATCAGGACTATGTTATGTCAGCTACACCACGCATTGGGATCTTGGGTGCAGGCGGTCGTATGGGGCGTATCCTTATTCAGGCTGTGCATGAAGCAGGTTATCAGTTGGCGGCTGCGGTAGAACGCCCTGAAAGTACACTATTAGGCGCAGATGCGGGCGAACTTGCCGGAATTGGCGCAACAGGTGTGAAGGTCGTGGGTAGCCTTACAGATGTAGTCAAAGACTGTGATGTCGTGATTGATTTCACTGCGCCAGCAGCGACCGTCAATCATCTGAAAATCTGCCGTGAAGCCGGTGTCGCTATCGTAATTGGTACGACGGGTATGAATGACGAGCAAAAAGCCTATCTCGATCAATCTGCGACGGGAACTCCTGTAGTTTATGCAGCGAATTATTCAGTGGGTGTAAACGTCTCGATCAAACTGCTTGAACTGGCCTCTAAAGTATTTGGCGATACCGTAGATATTGAAGTGATTGAAGCACATCACCGTCACAAAGTAGATGCGCCATCGGGTACAGCTTTGATGTGGGGTGAGGCGATTGCGGAAACTTTGGGCCGTGACCTGAAAGAAGATGCGGTATATTGCCGTGAAGGTCATACCGGTCCGCGTGAGCGTAAGAGCATTGGCTTCCAGACCATTCGCGGTGGCGATATTGTCGGTGAACATACCGCGATGTTTATTGCCGACGGGGAGCGGGTGGAAATTACCCATAAAGCCACCAACCGCATGAACTTTGCGAGCGGTGCGGTACGTGCTGCGGCTTGGGTCGTAGGCCGTGAAGCACGTAAATATGATATGAAAGACGTGCTTGGTTTTAACGATATTCAGGTTTAAAACCGAGTTAAAATCATTTATAAAAAAAGTATAAAATTAAAATAAGACGAATAAAAAATGCAAAAAATGATTTTTCTGTTCTGTGCAGTGGCGCTTGGCGCCATTGCGCAGGCCAAGCCTGTCGGGACGCCTAAACTCAGTATTCATAAAAATAATATCAAGGTCTGGACCTATCAGAATGAGCAAAACCCGGTCTTTCTGTATAAAGCTGAAACCACCTATACTGCACCAATTGAAAATGCCGTGTCCCTGATTCTGAATGTCGAGCATGCAGTACAGTGGGTTCCCTATATGGGTAGCATCAAGGTCCTGTCCCGCGATGATAAAAAAGGCGACTTTACCCTGTATATGGTGCTGGATTTTCCATTTCCCTTAAAAGACCGTGACCTGATTGTACAGGGCAAGATGATCAAGGAAGCCAATGGCCAGATCACCATCAAGAATAAAGCCATCCAAAGTGCCTATCCTTTAAACCCGGATTATGTGCGTTTAACCGATTATCAGGGCGACTGGACTTTTCAGAAACTGGCCAATAATAAGGTCAAGGTCTCTACCTATGGTTATGCCAATCCTGAAGGTTCCATTCCTTTGACCTTCGTAAATATGTTTGTGCAACAGCAGCCTTATCAGATGTTGCAGAAAATGAAGACCGAGCTGGCTAAGCCTGCCAGTATTGCGGTCTTGCCTGAAGCTCTGCAATAAAAAAGACCCAATCGCTGGGTCTTTTTAACACGTGAAAACAGACTGAATTTAAGCTGTAAAATCTGCTTTAAGTACAATCCGGTAACGGGCTTTGCCAGAATGCAGGTGTTCAATCGCCTGATTCAGCTGTGACATCTGGAAGACTTCAATTTGTGGTGCAATATTTTTACGTGCAGCAAATTGGAGTAACTGACGTAATGCCGCCGGCGAACCTGTCGGTGAACCGGTGACTGACTTGGCTCCGCCAATCAGCATGCCAGCCGGAATCTGCATCGGCTCAAGTGGTAAACCCAGCATATGTACAGTGCCGTTTGGTGCCAAAGTTGCCAGATAAGCCTGCCAGTTCAAGGTGACATTGACCGTACTGAGCAATAAATCAAACTTGCCACGCTGGGCTTTTAAGGCAGCCGAATCACGGCTATTGACCACATGGTCAGCGCCCATGGCTTTCAGCTCATCAGTTTTATCCAGATTTGAAGTGAAAGCGGTAATTTCACAGCCCCAGGCTTTCAGCAGCTTGATGGCCATATGCCCTAAACCGCCAATGCCAATTACGCCAACATGATGAATGGCCTGAATCTGATGTTTCAGAATCGGATCGAATACGGTAATCCCACCGCAGAGCAAAGGGCCGGCACTTTCAGGATCTAGATCGTCAGGTAGGGGAATGACCCATTGCCAGCCGGCACGCACTTTATCGGCAAAACCACCGGCATGTCCGACAATGGTAGCCACCTGACCGCCAGTACACATCACCTGCTGGCCCGAAATACAAGGATCGCAATATTGGCAGCTTTCCGCTGTCCAGCCGATGCCAACGCGTTGACCCACTTTCAGGCCTTTGGCTTCTGCACCCAGATGGGTAATGGTGCCAATAATCTCATGTCCAGCCACGACCGGATAGACCGACGAACCCCAGTCATTATTAATGACCGAAATATCGGAATGACAGAGTCCACAGTATTCCACTTTCACTTCGACCTGATGCGGCTGCAGCTCTCCGGCATCAAACTGATAAGGTTCAAGTTCCGCACCTGCGGACATGGCTGCATAAGCTTGAATAATATTATTCGACATGATTTTCAGCTCTTATTTAAATGCGAGGATATTGTTTTAAAGTCACAATGATTTTCATGGTCATCGACCATACCAACGGCCTGCATAAAGGCATAGCAAATGGTGGGTCCGACAAATTTAAAACCGGCCTGTTTAAGGGCTTTAGACATCTGCTGGCTCTCAATGGTTTGAGCGGGTGCTTGCCGATAATCCACAACATCATTATTCAATCGCGGTTGCTGTGCAAAAGACCAGAGCCAATCCACCAGATTAATCCCTTGCTGTCGCAGCTTTAGCCATGCTTGGGCATTTTTCCGAATGGCATTGAGTTTGCCGCGATGCCGTATCAGGCTAGCATCTTCAAGTTTTATTTGGAGTTGTTGATCTGTAAGTGAGGCGATAGATTCAATCGAATATTGAAAAAAATGTTCACGATAAGCTTTACGTTTTTTAAGAACGGTAATCCAGGCCAGACCAGCCTGCTGTCCTTCCAGACACAGCATTTCAAACAGGCGATTTTCATCCAGCAGGGCCTGTCCCCATTCCTGGTCATGGTAGGTGATATACAGCGGATCATCGGAGCACCAGCCACAGCGTTGCACAGTCATGTGATGCTCCTTGTTTTTATGCTTTTATAATTTAAACATAGTCCATTGATCCTGCTGATTGTCCCAGTACGACAGTTCAGCCTGATCCAGATCGCTAAATTGAATCCACATATCTTTACCGGCCTTGTCAGTATAACCGGTACTGATCAGAAGCGCTTCCTCGGTAATTTCCATCACCCAGCCCTGGTGAGTTTGACCGTTCAATACAATTTTTTGTTGATTGCCTGATTCAGCAAATTCTACCAGACGATTGATCAACGCTTCTGACATGTAAATATCCTAAAATTAACGTAAATAGGGATAAGGGTTGACCACACCGCGGCCCTTGCCCTGTAAATAGATTCCATAATGCAGATGGGGAGCAGTATGCCGGGCATTGCCGCTGTTGCCGACATAAGCAATCAGCTGGCCTTTTTTGACATAGTCGCCGACTTTTAAGCCACGTTTATGGCCATCCAGATGCGCATAATAATGCCAGGAGCCGCCTGGACCCAGAATCCAGACTACTTTACCACCCAAATTGTTGTTACGTAAATCTGCAATCAGACCCTCAGTCGCGCTAAAGACTTTGGTTCCACGTGGAGCCATGATATCAATACCTTCATGCAGGCGTCCGCGACTGCGCGAAGCACCCCAGGTATCTGTTAACTCACGTGCTTGTATGCGTGCCACCGGGATTGGCAGAGAGGACGGCACTCGCATACTTTTCAGTTTTTGCACGAGGATAGGGTTGAGCTGTACAGCAGGGGATTTTTTTGGTGTACTGCTACAGGCAGCAAGCAGCACAGCAATCAAAGCAATCCACGTCAAAGCAAGGTATTGGTGCACTTTATTCATCCTTAAATATTGGCAATGCTCATGTTGAGCTGATCGATATTTTGCTTTATCCAGACTATGTCACAGATTGACGCTAGTGATCAATTTTTTCATGGCAGTCGGAATGCCGGCCTCAGTTGCTGTTTGCGGACTCATCCAGCAGCCTTGCAGTTCAATCGCCAGATGTTCCTGCTGATCCTGATCTACTGCAAAAACAATTGCTTCAAGTTGCCAGGTAAAATGAGTAAAACTGTGGCTAATCTGGGTCTTTTTGATGATATTTTTAAGGCCAAGTTGCTGGCATTGCTGTTCCCATTCATGTGCATTTTCAATAATTGGCAGACACCAGAGACCGCCCCAAAGACCGCTATTGGGACGTTGCTGCCAAAGCCAGTCTGTACCGGACTGGATTAGCAGGACCTGAGCAGAGCGTACAGGAACTGGTTTTTTGGCCTTTTTGAAAGGCAATTCATTTTCCAGTCCTTGCTGATGTGCCTTGCAATGCTGCTGCATTGGACAATACAGACACAAAGGCTTTTTCGGGGTACATACGGTCGCGCCCAGATCCATAATTGCCTGGGTATAGTCATGATTGCGTTCGATAGGACAGAGTTGTTCTGCCAGTTGCCATAAGGCACGCTCATGCACCGGTTTGGACAGATCATCTTCAATGGCAAAGAAACGTGACAATACCCGTTTGACATTGCCATCCATGATTACGCCATATTGACGTAAACCGAGTGACATCAAGGCGCCAGCGGTTGAACGGCCAATGCCGGGCAAGGCCATCCATTCTTCCAGAGTATGAGGGAACTGCTGCTGTGCTGTCACGATGCCGGCAGCTTTATGCAGATTGCGGGCGCGGGCATAATAGCCGAGACCTGCCCAGTAGGGTGCGACCTCATCCCATGAGGCATAACCTAAGTCCTGAACAGTCGGAAAACGCTGGATAAATCGTTCAAAATATTGCAGTACAGTTTTGACCTGGGTTTGCTGCAACATGATTTCAGAGACCCAGACTTTATACGGATCATCTGTCACCTGCCAGGGCAAGTCATGACGACCATGCACATCAAACCATTCCAACAGGGCATCTGAAAATACGAACATGAATACCTAGCAACCGAATAAGCAGCAGCTAGTATAGCGGAATCAGCAGGGTGGGAATGTGAAAAGTAGGATAAAAATGGCTGCTCATTTGTTTGGGCAGAAGAGTGATTTCAAAAAAATAAACGCTCCGTAGAGCATTTATTTTTGATAAAGAATCCGGTTAATCGTTAATTCCCCAGCGCTCATCCAGCTTCAAGGTCTTGCCTGCATAACGCGGAATAATATGAATATGCAGATGTTCTACCTTTTCCTGAAATACTTCACCATCAATAAAGCCGACATGAAAACCGGCAGGCTGGTAGCGTAATTGCAGTTCATTGCGTGCCTGTTCCAGTAGAGACATCAAACTTTTACGTTCTTTGTCAGTCACTTCGAAAAACGAGGCCACATGCCGCAATGGAATAATCACACAGTGACCTTCGGACAATGAATTCGGTTCAGGCAACACCACACCATAATCATTTTTGGCAATGACATCATATTCGTCAAAATTGCAGTAGGGGCAGTTGGTTTCAGCCATCATACACATTCTCCTCTGGTAGGATTTATCTTTCTTTTCTTCATGAAGTATCTAGAATATTCAGCCTGTGAACAAGCCGGATAGTTGTTTCTATTTATGCCAAATGGCGGTCTAGCAAGGTATACATTGCCGCCAAGCCTTTTTGTTCAGCTTCTGCATTGTAACCAAGATCCACACCATTGGCTTTGGCCCGTTCATCCGCAAGCGGGTTGCTAAAGCCATGTTTGGCATTTTCAAAAACAATCACTTCATGCTCGACTTTGGCAGCATGCATTTCCTCACGGAAACTGGCCACATCATCCAGGGTCACCATGCTGTCCAGTTCACCATGTAACACCAGGATTTCCGCCTGTATCTGACCCTCCTGAGCCGGTGCTTTTGGCGACAGAATGGCATGGAAAGTGGCCACCGCTTTTAAAGATGCATTAGAACGGGCCAGATCCAGTACGACTTTGCCACCGTAGCAGAAACCAATCGCTGCAAGCTTTTCAGCATTGACTTCATCCTGTGCTGCCAAAGCATTCAAGGCTGCTGTTGCACGGTTGACGATAGTGTCAGGATCTTCAAAAGTTTGCATCATCCACTGGTAAGCCTGATCAGAATTGGTTGTGACTTTTTTATCCCCATACATGTCCATGGCCAAGGCCGCATAGCCATGTTCTGCAAGTTCACGGGCGCGCTGTTCGGTATATTCATTCCGACCCCACCATTCGGGTGCGACCAGTACACCGGCAACAGGGGTATCTGTTTCTGGGGCGGCAAAATAACCAATTAATGGGCTGCCATCCTGCGCAGTATAATGAATTTCGCGAGTCTTGATTGCTGCCATGCTGACGTCCTCTATTGTTGTTGAATTGCTTGATTAAAACATAACATAGCAAAACTGATAGGAATGTGACATGAAAACCTGCGATTTACGGATACTTAAGCCTATAAAAAAAGAGAGGCAAATATAGAGCCTCTCCGATTTTAGATCAGGAAAAATAGGACTTACTATTTAATAATTTCCAGTAATTCCACATCAAAAATTAAAGTACTGTTCGGTTCAATTACATCCCCTGAACCAATCTGTCCATAGGCCAGTTTGGCCGGAATGAAGAAACGATATTTGGCACCTTCTTTCATCAGCTGTAAACCTTCAGTCCAGCCAGTAATGACCTGGGTGGTACGAAACACCACAGGTTGATTGCGGGCAATCGAGCTATCAAAAACCGTACCATCGATCAAACGGCCTTCATAATGTACGCGGACATTACTATTTGCGCTCGGCGATTTACCTTTTCCTTCCTGAAGAATCTGATATTGCAAACCTGATTTTGTGGTTTTTATCCCCGGTTTTTTTGCATTTTCAGCCAGAAAAGCCTGACCAATCTTGGCATTTTCATCCGCCTGCTTTTTCAAGGTAATCAGCTCTTTGGCTTCAGCCTGACGCTTAAATTGGGTCAAGACTCGCGCCATGTCTTCTTCACTTAGAGTTGCCTGTTTCCCAGCGGCTGCCGCTTTTAAACCGGCGCTAAAGGCATCCAGATCAATGCCTTGTAAGGAGTCAGCATTACTTTTTCCCATCAGATAACCAAAGCTGTAGCCGACCTGTTCAGCCTCAGGGCTCTTATTGGTGACTTCTTTGGCAAACAGACTGCCAGAACTCAGCAGTAAAACCATCAAACTTATTTGTATTTTCATGATTAATTCTCAAAATAAAGGAGAGCGCGTTGCTCTCCTTTTCGTGGATTATTTTACTTCGATGAGTTCCACATCAAAAATCAAAGTACTGTGTGGAGGAATCGTACCTGGCACGCCCTGTTCACCATAACCGAGTTTAGATGGGATATACAGGGTTGCTTTACCGCCTTCTTTCATCAGTTGCAAACCTTCGGTCCAGCCTGGAATGACCTGATTGAGTGGGAACTCAATCGGCTCGCCACGTTCAACCGAACTGTCAAACACGGTACCATCAACTAATTTCCCTGTGTAATGTACTTTTACAATTGAAGTTGCTGCAGGCTGCTTGCCCGTACCTTCTTTGGTCACTAAATATTGCAAACCAGATGCCGTAGTTTTTACCCCAGCTTTTTTGGCATTTTCGGTCAGGAAAGTATCACTTGATGCTTGAGCCTGTTTGGCACTATCCACTTGCTTTTGCTGCATTTCTTTTTGGAACTGCTCATAAGCTGCTTGTAATTCTTCTTCAGTATAAGCAGGAGCGGTACGGGCATGACCTTCGCGAACGCCTGTCACAAAGCTGTTAATATCCAGCTCAGGTGGAGTTTGATGAGCGACTTCATAACCGAGTGCATAGCTAATTTTAGAAACAGCAGAGGCATCTTTAGATGCTTTTGTGGTTTGAGCAGCTGGGTTTTGAGTTGCATAGTAAACAGGTACTAGCGCGGCACCGCCTAAAAGAACAGCGACAGCAATCGGTAAGGCCTTACTCATGTATTATTCCAATCTAATGTTATCGTTGAGGTTCATTCCATCTTAGCAGAAAATTTTGAGAAATCTTGCAGAATGGGTGGTTTTTTAGCAAGCGGACACCGCAGTTGTGTTGAAGTTTAAAGATATAAAAAAACCAGCAATAGCTGGTTTTTTTATCTAAATGGGATCAGCCATTTTGTTCTCTAGACTTATAACTGTAAATGTAATCATAACTATAGCTCCCCCCGGCTGAACGCTGGATATCATTCAGGATAAAGCCATTTACGATACAACCGGCCTGTTTAAAGCGGTTTAATGTAAGCTCTAGCTCCTTCATTTGTGTTTTTGCATAGCGCGCCACCACTAAATTCAGTCCGACATATCGGGATACGATAATCGCATCCGTGACAGCCAATACAGGTGGTGTATCAATAATGATATGGTCATAGTGCGGAATCAGAGATTGTAGTAATTCCTTGAAGCGTACTGAATTAAGAAGCTCAGAAGGGTTTGCTGAACTTTCACCACAGGTGATTACATTCAAGTTCGGAACATTAGTGTTTTGTACCACCTGTTCTAATGTAATCTCCTCATTCAGGTATTCAGTTAATCCATGTTGATTACCCAGATCAAAATATTTATGGATATGACCACGACGCAAGTCTGCATCAATCACCAATACGCGTTTGTTTTTTTCCGCCATGATAACTGCCAAATTGCTGGAAACAAATGATTTCCCGACTTTTGGGGCTGGGCCTGAAATCATGATGATGTTATTCTTGGCTTGGCTTAGGGCGAAATGACTCGCTGTACGTATGCTTCGCAAGCTTTCGATTGCGATATCATCACTATGTTTAAGGGCTAATACAAAAGGAATCTTTTTCTTTTTCAGTAGTTTTAGCCCAGGTTTCTGACTCGGAGAATGGGCAATATTTGCATACACTGGAAGCTCCAGTTGATATTCTATTTGACTACTATCTTTCACACCAGAACGCAGCATATTGCGGAATAATGCCACCAAGATTCCCACAAAGATACCGAACCAAAAGGCGAGGAACAGAATCACTGGTGTTTTCTGTTGCACTTGGTCAATTGGTTCAAGTGCGGTATCAATGATATGTACATTGCCAATTTCACCCGCTTTGGCAACACGCAGTTGTTGGTAGGAATTCACCAGGTTGGTATACAGTTGCTGTTTGACTTCGACTTCGCGTGACAGTTGCAAATACTGGCGTTGTATCTCTGGAATATTTTTGAGTGTTGTATTCAGTTCACGAATCTTGCCATTGATGACCCGAAGTTGAGCAGTAATTTCTCGCATGGCTGGATGTAGTGCTGCATATTTGGCAGCTATTTCTGCCTGTCTCTGTTCAAGTAAGACTTTTTGCGTTTCTAAGGTGACGCTCTGATTTAAATACAATTCAGATTCTTTAGCGATATCAACTGTATTATACCGTTGACGGAACTGGTTAAAGGCGAATTCTGCATGATCAAGCTGTTTCTTTAAATCCGGTAATTGTTCATCCAGAAACGCCAGTGTTTGCGCTGTTTCTGTTGAACGGCGCGTAATATTATGCTGGCTATAAATCGCTAAAATCGTGTTCAAGACTTTAGTGATGTGCTGTTTATCTTGACCCTGATAACGAAGCTGCAGAACTCCACTCAGTTCTCCTTTTTCTGTCACTGAATAGTTGGCAAGAATAGAATCAATCGCTGTTGGCAATGAGAGTTTTTGTACCCGATAACTGCGATCTAGATTGTCTTGACTAAAGATTGCAATTTTCCAGTCTCCCTGTGCAGTTTTGGCTTGAACGGGCTGGTTAAGTGCACCCTGAAAGACAGTTTCTTCTGTCACTGGATTGATCAGACTAAAGCTCTGTTGTTGAAACTTCAGCAGCAGATTTTTATCCTGATACGCTACGGGAACTTCAAACTGACGGATATCAAAGCTTTTTTCACCTTCTTTAAAGCGTACAGTTTCGGGTTGATATTCGGCCTGAGAATTTCTGCCGTAAATGAGACGATTGATAAAGGAGTCTTCAGTGCTCGCAATATGGAGATCCAGATTTAAACGATCAATCACTGATTCCAGAATCGTGCGTGATTTTAAAACCTCAATCTCAGCATTTGATGAAGACATCTGACTAATAATACTTGACAAGCTGCCTAATAAGGCAGCTGATGCCCCTCTATTTTCTTCGACCTGAACGATTGCATCCACCTTATAGTTAATGGCTGCGGTACGCATGTACAGCAACACTGCCATCAGGCTAAGCAAACCACACAAGAGGATGAGCTTCCATTGCGAGAGCAGGGAAAAGAACACCCCTTTTAGGTCAATCATATTTTCGGTATTGTTATTTTTGTTCATAATTTTACTATCTAAAAGTTTAAAAGTGATTTTCCAGTCTTTGAGTTAGTTTTAATAAAATAATCAAAGACTTGCTGCTTTTCTGAGAAAGAATCCTACATATTTTGGTTTTATTGTCCTTTCTTGAAATATCTAACCCACACAAGGCCAGATATTTTAATGATGATCAGAATAATACGGTTTTTATTTAATCTGTTTCATATCGAGTTTTGAGCACCATGGATTTGCAGGTGAAGTCCGTGAGCTTATATCAAAATAGTGGGTGGTCATTGATGACTATAATCATTCCAAATCACTGAAGTTATAGATTTAATCTACGAATGCAGGCGGATGTTATGAATAAACTTTCAGTCATTAATTGATACCCCCCATATTTCCTAAAAGACCCCGAAAAGATTTTTAATTTTCATAGCTGAGTTACCTATCGTATAGCTGAATCAGCGACATATGAAAATGGAAGAATCTGGCTAACAACGCGTTCCCAACGGGTCAGACCTGTGGCATCAACATAGACAATGTCATTGCTACGCATTTTGAACTGTTTCGCTAGGCCAAAATCTCCAAGGTTTTTTAGACTTAAGTGATATATTTCAGTCATCTGATTGTCCGAGTTGCCACGTAAGACATAAATCCGGCTAGAACTCGCGGAATAGGGATTAATCCCTTCACTTTCACCCAATACATCAGCGAGAGTCATGCCTTGGTCACGTATTGGTAAGGGTTTATTGGCACTGGCTTCACCCATGACATAGATCTTCTGGTTTTCACGAGGACTGATATAAAGAGTGTCATTCGGTTGAATCAATAGCTTATGCAAGGAATATCCAGCCTTTTCCAGTGCAATGGTATTCAGGTCATAGGTTACACCCTGCCGCACAAGTTGAATCGAAGTAGAGTCACCTTGCTCATTAATACCACCCGCCAAACCGAGTGCTGTATAAACACTGACTGGTTGATCAGACAAGTAAAATTGACCAGCTGATTTCACATTACCGACCACTGAATAGCGTTGTCCCTGATAGGAAATGACCCTCACCACCACATCCGGGCTGTTTAAGTAGGGAATTAATTGACGCCGTACTTCCTGATTCACTTGCGGAAGGGTTTTTCCAGCTGCTTTATAACGGCCAATGAACGGAAAGTGGATATAACCATTTCGGTCAATTTGGTAGCCGTTGTTATTATCACTTGCTGTAGGAACGGCGCTAATTTCAGGATAGGCCCATAATTGAAAGGATAAAATATCACCTGGATTCAAACGGTAATCCTGCACCTCAGTCTGAAATAAAGCAGCATAATGGCTAAGATTATGAGTTTGGGCAGACTGCAATACAGGCAGGGTGTCCTGATTCAATTTTATTAGATTGACTGGAGTTCCTAGTTCAGTTTGATAGATTCCTTCTTTTGGTAAATCATATGTTTGAAAGCCGGATATTGCTGCACATCCAACTAGAGATAGGCTGAAGGTAAAAATACCTAAAAGGTGTCTATAGTTCACTTGAAACCCCTTTATTTTTATATGTTCAGAATTGGTATTTATTAATAATTATTAATTTTTCTAATTCGATTTATGTGATTAACATCTAAAAAATATAATAGATCACATACCTTGTCTATAGCTATTTTTAAGTCAATTTAATAAGTTTAAAAAAATATACTGCGAAAAGATGGACGAAAATGGACGTGAAACCTTGATTAAACAAGCTATAGAGATATAGCGAATTACTTAAGTTTTAGAATAAGGATTAATTGTTTCCAATTGTTATTTTTTAATAGATGATGTAGCTAAAAAATTAAGAACATAATCATAGTCAATATAGGAAAGTATTTTTATATAATTTTTATCCAATCTAAAGGTTTTTTAGATCATTAAATTTTATTAAATTTAAATAAAATTTAAATGATTTATAAGAAAAATTAATTTAAAATAATTAAAATAAGACTTTGTTAATTAAGATATTAGTAGAAAATTTTTGATGAATATTAAATTAATATTAGTTAAGAGATATATAAAAGATTAATGGCTATATAGACTTAGATGAGTTCTAAAAAATTAATTAAAATTATAAAATGTAACCACATTTAAGCATCTACTTTTTTATAAGTGGTTTGTATAATAAAATTAATATATGTTATGAACAAATCAATAAAAATAGATATGCCCAGAAGGCAGCAATACATTAAAAATAATTTGTGAAAAGTAAAATAAAAATATTAAAGGACACTAAAAATGATGATGAAAATATTGGTGACCGGTGGGGCTGGTTTTATTGGATCTGCTGTCATCCGGCATATCATTAAAGAGACTGAACATCATATTTTAAATGTTGATAAGTTAACTTATGCAGGTAACTTGGAATCATTAGTTTCTGTATTGGATCACCCTCGTTATCAATTCGCTCAAACTGATATTTGTGATCATGTATCTTTAGCGCGATTATTTTCAGACTTTGAGCCAGATGTGGTCATGCATTTGGCGGCAGAGTCTCATGTGGACCGTTCGATCGATGGTCCGGCTGAATTTATAAATACAAATATCGTCGGTACCTATACCTTATTAGAGGTTGCACGAAAGTATTGGCAAAATTTGGCTGAAATTAAAAAATCTAGATTCATATTTCATCATATTTCAACAGATGAAGTATATGGCGACTTAGAAGACACAACTGATCTATTCACTGAAACTACCCCTTATTTACCCAGTTCGCCCTATTCGGCAAGTAAAGCCAGTTCAGATCATTTAGTTCGGGCCTGGCATAGAACCTATGGTTTGCCGGTAGTTGTCACGAACTGTTCAAATAATTATGGACCTTATCATTTTCCTGAAAAACTGATTCCTTTGATGATCTTAAATGCTTTGGAAGGCAGACCATTACCGGTCTATGGAGATGGTCAGCAGATTCGTGACTGGCTGTTTGTCGAAGATCATGCGCGTGCTTTATATCAGGTTGCGACTCAGGGTGTAGTGGGTGAGACCTATAATATTGGTGGATGGAATGAAAAACAAAATATAGAAGTGGTGAAAACTATTTGTCAGATTTTAGGTGAATTAAAACCACAACTGAACGGGCAAAGTTACGAAAGCTTAATCACCTTTGTTCAGGATCGGCCTGGACATGATTTACGCTATGCCATTGATGCCTCAAAAATTGAGAGGGAACTGGGGTGGAAGCCACAGGAATCATTCGAGACCGGTATCCGTAAAACTGTGCAGTGGTATCTGGATAATCTGCAATGGTGTCATCGTGTTCAGGATGGTTCGTATCAGCGTGAACGTTTAGGGGAGGCAGTATAATGTCAAAAACAATAAAGGGGATTATTTTAGCAGGCGGTTCGGGCACACGTTTGCATCCAATAACTAAAGGGATCTCGAAACAGCTACTTCCGATTTATGACAAACCAATGGTTTATTACCCATTATCTGTCCTGATGTTAGCCGGTATTAGTGAAGTTCTTATCATTAGTACTCCGGAGGATATTGAGGGATTTAAGCGTTTATTAGGAGATGGTTCACAGTTTGGCATGGAGCTGAGTTATGCGATTCAGCCTCATCCTGATGGTTTAGCACAAGCCTTTATCCTGGGCGAAAAATTTATTGGTCAAAGCAATGTATGTTTGGTGCTAGGCGATAATATTTTTTACGGGCAAGGTTTTACCCCTATGCTACGCCAGGCTGCAGCACGACAAAAAGGAGCAACTGTATTTGGCTATCAGGTGAAAGATCCTGAACGCTTTGGTGTTGTAGAATTTGACGAACAGCAACGTGTTATATCAATTGAAGAAAAACCCAAAAACCCTAAATCTAACTTCGCCGTAACGGGTCTGTATTTTTATGACAATGATGTTATTCAGATTGCCAAACAGGTGCGACCATCCCAACGGGGGGAGCTGGAAATTACTTCGATTAACCAGGCATATCTGGAGCGTGGTGATTTAAATGTTGAATTGTTGGGACGTGGGTTTGCCTGGTTAGATACGGGTACACAGGGCAGCCTACTTGAAGCAGCTCAATTTGTAGAAACTATTGAAAAACGTCAAGGTTATAAAGTTGCCTGCCTGGAAGAAATTGCATTGAATAATGGCTGGTTGAGCAGAGAGGAAGTTTTAGCGATTGGTCAAACAATGAATAAAAATGGCTATGGTCAATATCTGATTTCTTTAGTGGGGTAATAACTATGAATCTCATCGAGTGGATAGAATTACCTAATTTGGGAGATCAGCGTGGCAGCTTGGTGGTCGCTGAAGCCAATCGGAATATTCCTTTTAGTATACAGAGGCTCTATTATATTTTCGGTGCTCAGCCTGATGTTCCTCGTGGATTTCATGCACATAAAGAGCTTCAACAAATTGCTTTTTGCATCCAAGGCAGTTGCAAAATACTGATGAATAATGGCAAAGAAAAACAAGAGGTCTTAATAGGTCAGCCTAATAAAGGATTATTTATCCCACCAATGGTTTGGCATGAGATGCATGGTTTTTCAGAAGATTGCATATTGTTGGTATTGGCAAGCGATCACTATGATGAAAGTGACTATATCCGTAACTATGACCAGTTTTTAGAAGAGGCAGATAAGGTTGTTATTGAATAGATATTTAGATAATTAAAATTACGAAAAATAATTCATGAGTATGATGGCTTTTGTTAATAGAGAAGCTTCAGAAAATAGAATTATAAATAATAATAAATATTAAGGAGATGTATGAGATGATTAAACCACTTACATCATTGCGTATGTTTTTTGCGCTATTTGTTTTTCTTAGTCATTTGGCCTTTCTAAAAAATGATACAAATTATGAAAATATTTTTAACAGTATTTTTGATGAAGGATTTTTAGGCGTCAGTTTTTTCTTTATATTAAGCGGATTTATTTTATCCTATAATTATAAAGAAAAATTTATTATAGGAAATATTTCAAAAAAAGAGTTTTATATTTCTCGTTTAGCAAGAGTGTATCCAGTACATATTGCGACTACGGCACTTGTACTCCTGTTAACCTTTATTCAATCTGGAAAAGGGTGGGAGTACTTAATTCAACACATTTTTCTGATACAAAGCTTTTTTTTAGAAGAAAATATTCATTTTTCATTAAATTCTCCTTCTTGGAGTATTTCTGACGAATTATTCTTTTATCTACTTTTTCCATTCGCATTTTTAATTTCTGAAAAAATAAGAACTTATATTTTTATTTTATATCTAGTAGGTATTTTAATTCTTAATATGCAGCTTAATAAAAATCAGGATCACTATTGGTTGTATATTTCACCATTTGTACGTTTCTCTGATTTTTTACTGGGTATTATTCTATTTGATCTTTATGAAAAAATAAAAGTTACTTATTCTAAAATAAATATACCTACTTTTATATTTGAATTAGGAGCAATTTTACTTTTTATTTTATTCTTTGTGTTTCATAACAAGATAGATATAAGCTATAGATACTCAATATATTATTGGCTACCTATGGCAGCAATTATTCTTATTTTTGCATTGTCTCATGTTGCTCAGAAAAAAAGTATTATTACTAATTTCTTATCAAATAAATATATGGTATTGGCGGGGGAAATCAGTTTTTCTTTTTATTTACTGCATGTTTTGGAAATACAAATTTTAAATTATATAAAAAAGATACTATCATTTAATATAGACTTAATGTTGTTCTCATTCATTATTTTTATTGTGACTTTAATAGCTAGTTTTATAATGTATAAGTATATTGAAAAGCCTCTAAATAGGAAAATAAAGAAATTTTTATTAGAGCCAGGTTTTAAAACAAAGAGTTATGAACTTAATAAATAATATTGGATTTTTACTTTAATTAATATAAATATATTAATTTTGATGAACGTAGAATTAAAAAGTAATAATAAATTTTTATATGAGATTGATAAGAATGATTCCTTTTCTTGACCTAAAAGCGATAAATGCTCAATACCGCGACAAACTTTTAGCAGCTTGTACACAGGTCATTGATTCCGGCTGGTATATCAGTGGCAAAGAAGTAGAGGATTTTGAAAGAAAATTTGCGGATTATTGTGGAACACAGTATGCCATAGGAGTTGCCAATGGGTTAGATGCGCTTATTCTGACTCTGCGTGCATGGAAGGAATTGGGGAGACTGAATGAAGGGGATGAGGTCATTGTACCTTCAAATACCTATATTGCGAGTATTTTGGCAATTTCACAGAATAATCTAAAACCGGTGTTGGTCGAACCGGATATTCATACTTTTAATATTGATGCTAAAAAAATTGAAGCAGCTATCACCACAAAAACAAAGGCGATTTTGCCTGTTCACTTATATGGACAGCTTGCTGCAATGCCAGAAATTATGGTCATTGCCAAGAAATATAATTTACTGGTCTTGGAGGATTCAGCACAAGCCCATGGTGCTGAAATAGATGGTAAAAAAGCAGGCAGTTGGGGAGATGCCTCAGGCTTCAGTTTTTATCCGGGTAAAAATTTGGGTGCGCTAGGGGATGCCGGGGCGATTACCACCAATGATGCCGAGTTAGCGCATATGCTTAAGGCTATACGTAATTATGGCTCACACGAAAAATATAAAAATCTGGTACCTGGGGTAAATAGTCGCCTTGATGAAATTCAGGCGGCAATCTTGAATGTGAAACTGAAATTTTTAGATCAGGAGAACCAGTATCGTCGTCATATTGCAGATCTTTATTTAAAAGAAATTCAGAACTCAGCGATTGAGCTTCCATTCACAAATATAAATGCCGAAACTGATACACAGCATGTTTGGCACTTATTTGTGATCCGAACTCAACATCGGGAACAATTACAAAAACATTTAGCAGAGCACGGGGTACAGACATTGATTCATTATCCGATTCCACCGCATAAGCAGCAAGCCTATCAGGAGTGGAATAATTTCAATTTACCAATTTCAGAACAAATTCATGCTGAGGTCTTGAGCTTGCCGATTGGACCGACTTTATCTATTGATGAGGTAAAGCAGGTTGTTCAGTTATGTAATGGTTTTCAAGCATAGATGAATTTACTTAGGACCAGTGTACTCAATGGCTTGGCAGTTTTGATTAAGACCATCACCATGTTTGTACTGAATAAAATTTTAGCTGTATATCTAGGACCCACTGGATATGCAGCGATAGGACAGTTCCAGAATTTTATTCAAATGGTGACTACTTTTGCAGGGAGTGCAATTAATACCGCAGTCGTAAAATATACAGCCGAATATCATGAGGATGAAAGTAAACAACGTGCAATTTGGAAAACAGCAGGTAGTATTGTTTTTCTGTTTAGTCTGATTTTCGCGTTTCTCATATTAATTTTTCAAGGACAACTCTCACTTTATATTTTCCATTCACTTAAATACCAGACAGTTTTTATATGGTTTGCAGTTTTTTTGATATTTTTTAATTTTAATACACTGTTTTTAGCAATATTAAATGGAAAAAAAGAAATATTAAAATTAGTGCTTGCAAATATTACAGGTAGTTTATTTGCTCTTATTATCACGAGTATGCTGGCAATTAAGTTACATTTATATGGAGCTTTAGTTGCATTATCCATTTATCAGTCTATTGCATTTATAGTGACGTTATTTCTATGTTATAGAGCGAACTGGTTTAAGTTTTCATCTCTCCTAGGAAAAATAGACCTAGAAATTACCAAAAAGTTTAGCTCATTTATTCTCATGGCATTAGTGAGTGCGATTTGTGTACCCCTGTCTCAAATGTTAATTAGAGCATATTTAACTCAGGAGTTTAGTCTGGCATATGCAGGTTACTGGGAAGCGATGATCCGAATAAGCACGGTATACCTTATGCTGGTCACGACAACATTGGGAGTGTATTACTTACCCCGATTATCAGAGCTAAATAAGATTGATGAAATTAAGAAAGAAGTTTATTTGGGCTATAAATTTCTTTTTCCACTGACTGTAGTAGGAGGAATTATTGTTTTCGTACTACGTGATTGGATAATTAATTTACTATTCACTCCATCTTTCGCACCCATGCAGGACTTGTTCTTTTGGCAAATGATGGGGGATGCATTAAAAATAGGAAGCTGGATACTCGCCTATTTAATGCTAAGCAAAGCAATGACCAAACTGTACATTTCTACAGAAATTATATTTACCTTATCCCTTATTGCTTTGACCTATGTATGTACCCAGTTTTTTGGATTTAAAGGTGTTTCAATTGCCCACCTAATAAATTATGGGATGTATTGGATAGTAATCAGTTTATTTATATTTAAACAATTAAAATAAAGAGATATATAATATGATAATTGAGCAATCTTTAGTTTCCATCATTATACCAAGTTATAATCATGAGAGATTCGTGTGTGACAGTATCCGGAGTGTCATTGACCAGTCTTACCAGAATATTGAGTTAATTGTCATTGATGATGGATCTACAGATTCTTCAGTAGAAAAAATACAAGGACTGATTCCGCTCTGTGAAAAACGGTTCATCCGGTTTGAGTTTAGACATCGACCCAATAAGGGCTTGAGTGCAACCTTGAATGAAGCATTAGAATGGACACAAGGAGAATATTTTTCTTCTCTAGCTTCAGATGATATAATCTTAAAAGATAAAATAAAGATACAATCAGAATTTTTAAACCAGAATAAAAATTGTATCGCAGTATTTGGAGGAGTAGCAATTATTGATAATGATTCTAATCTTGTAAAAAATAGGGTTAAAAAAAGACAAAGTTATAATTTTGAAAAAATTTTATTATTAGAACATGATTTACCAGCTACGACCCAACTGATCCGATCTAAAGCTGTGAAAAAAATTGGTGGTTATGATGCTAAGGTAAAAATTGAAGACTGGTATATGTGGTTGCTTTTAGCACGGGAAGGGGAGTTATGTTATCTTCCTGTTGTTTTTGCTAAATACAGGCTGCATGATAATAATATGCATAAACAGACGTCTCTTATGCATGATTCGAGAATGATGATTTTAAATGAGTACCAAAATCATATTCTATTTAATAAAGCAAAAAAAAGAGCTTTATGGATAAATGCATTTGAGTTGGGGTTGTTTTCCAAAAAGAAATCATTAGAAAAAATGCTAAGCATTTTGAGAGAATATCCATCTGAAATTTTAACATATGATTTTTTTAGGTTTTTTTACTGGTTTCTTATTAAAAAAGATTTTTAATATAAATAAGTTTGATAAATGTTATTAATTTTGTTAAAGAATAATTTTTAAAATATATTAAATAAGAAAATAATTGAATTAATAATATAAAATATTAATCGGTTCTTTTACTTTTCTATCAAGTAAAAGACAATAAGAAAGGAATGGATAATGATTATTTTAAATGAAACTAATTCAAAAAATAACATTATTTTTTTAAGTGATACTAATATAAGAGATAAATCAATTATATATCTTATACTGTTTTCATTTTTTTTATCTCAGTTTTATTTTTGGTCAAGTGGAGTTCCACAATTCAGCCATATTTTTATTATGGGTGCTATTTTATTGCTATTTAGCAGAAGCTCTAAAATAAATATTGAATATTCAAATATAATTTTATTATTTGTTGCTTACGCAATTTGTGTAAATTTTGCTTGGTATTTAATTGTTCTCGATTCAAGTTATATGATGTCGACTGTTTACTGGATATTTAATTTATTATTTTTTCTATTAATGATGAATTTAAATCAAGTTCAGATTAACTTTTTCTATGAAAAATTATTATTCCTAATTCCTTTTTCCTATATTGTTGAAATTATTATCTGGGCAAGCAACTTAGGTCGTTATGATTTTGAACCTCGATATAATGGTCTTTTTAATGATCCTAATCAGATGGCATTTTGGGTGCTGAGTAGCTGTGCAATTTATCTGTATATTTCAGGAAATGGCTTTAAAAAAATAACTATCTATTTTTTAGCCTTATTCTTAATTTTATTGACCATGTCAAGATCTGCTTCAGTTGGTTTTTTAATGTTAACTCTGGGACTTATATTTAGTCAAAAAGGAGACCTAAATAAAAGAATATTTGTATTCATTGGAACATTAGTGTTTTTTGGAAGCTTAAGCTACTTTTTATATAACTTGGGGGTCTTTGATAGTATTGCACTACGCTTTATAGAAGGGTTAGATCAACGAGACAGTCAGGTAGAAGGGCGTGGTCTTTTCAGTTTTTTAGATTATCCTCAATATTTAATTTTTGGTGCTGGGCAAGGCGCCCACTGGTTATATAACCCTACAGGAAATGAAATTCATTCAACTTGGTTAGGTATCTTATTTTATTATGGGATTATAGGAATATCCTTATTTTTAATATTTTTATATCAAATATTTAAGAAACTATCGCTTTCCAACAAGATGATATTATTAGGGCCAATGTTATATGGGTTTACCACTTATAGCGCAAGAACAATTATTTTTTGGTTTTTATTGGCGGCTTTTTTATTATTCTCAAATAATAAGGATGAATAAATATGTATATTTCTATCGGAATTCCATTTTTTAATGCTGAAAAATTCTTGGAAGATGCGATTAAATCTGTCCTTGCCCAAACTTTTCAAGACTGGGAACTCATACTGGTAGATGATGGTTCGACAGACCGGTCTTTAGAAATAGCCCGATCATTTGTTGATTCTCGAATCCGTATCATTTCTGACGGTTATAATAGAAGATTACCCTATCGCTTAAATCAGATTATTAGTGAAGCAAAATATGACATTATTGCGCGTATGGATGCTGATGATTTAATGGCTGTAGACCGGCTTGAAAAACAGATTAAAGTCCTAACTAAAAATCCAGAGATTGATTTAGTTGTTACCAGCTTGTATTCCATTGGAAATAAAAATGAAATTCTGGGGAAAAGAATTTTTTCTACCCACCAGATGCAGCCAAAAGAAATTTTGCAAGGGTTGACAAATTTATTACATCCTTCACTTCTTGCACGTAAGGCATGGTGTCAAAGAAATCCTTATCAGGAAAATAACTGCCTAGCTGAAGATTATGAATTATGGCTCTCAGCAGCTATAAAAAATGATTTTAATTATATGGTAATGCAAGAACCATTGTATTTTTATCGAGAAGTAGAAAATGTAAAAAAAGAGAAAATGATCCGTGGTTATAATACCCAGATTGAAGTAATCAAAAAATATTATAATAATATAATCGCTGATCGCGAAAAAAATAAGATTCTTCTAAAATTTGAGATAAAAAAAATTATTGTAAAAATATTAGATTTTCTAAATTTAATGAAGATCTTACATAGCCGTAGGATAACCCCTGTTTCTAACGACGAGAAAAATTTTTATGAGTCACAATTAGAACTAATAGAGCGTATAAAGCAATGATCTCTAAAAAAATTATTATCATTGGGACAACAGCCTCTAATCTTTATGGCTTTCGTAAAGATTTTATTTTGTCCTGTTTAGCACAGAATTATCATGTTTATGCTTTCGTGTCTGAATATACGAATGAATGGTTGACTAAAATACAAAGTTTAGGGGTTACGCTGGTTACCTATAAACTTAGCCGTGGCGGACTAAACCCATTAGCTGATCTAAGTTCAACTTATCAACTGATTAAAAAAATAAGTGAAATTCAACCTGATATTGTTTTTTCATATTCAACTAAGCCAGTTATTTATGCAACTATGGCTGCTTACAGAACGAAGGTTCCTTATATCTATGGCATGATTGAAGGATTGGGTTCACCTTTTACCATTCATAAACATGGGCAAAGTCTGAAAGCCCAATTCATACGTTTTGTGCAAATTTCGCTATATCGGCTGGCATTTCCATATCTAGACAAAATTATTTTTCTTAATCGCGAAGACCCTAAAGATCTAATACATCGTTATAATCTTCCCCATAAAAATAATGCAATTGAAGTCTTAGGACCAATTGGCCTTAACTTACAAGAGTATGCCTATACGAAATGGGATACCGAGAAAAATTTATCTTTTATCTTTATTGCCAGGTTAATTGCTGAAAAGGGTATATTTGAGTATTTGGAAGCTGCTCGAATAGTTAAAGAAAAATATCCTGATATAACATTTAAAATTATAGGTGGATTGGATTCTGAAAACCCAACTGGTTTAAAGCAGGCACAATTAGATCAATTGATAAAAACAGGAATTATAGAATATGCTGGCTTCGTTAAAGATGTGGATCAAAGAATACGTGAGAGTGCAGTTTTTGTATTACCCTCCTATTACCGTGAGGGCGTACCTCGTAGTACACAAGAAGCAATGGCTATAGGAAGACCAGTGATTACTACTGATGTACCTGGCTGTAATGAAACTGTGGTAGATGGTGTTACAGGTTTCCTAATTCCTAAATGGGATGTAAACGCCTTAGTAAAGAAAATGATTTATTTCATAGAATATCCTGAACAAGTAAATAAAATGGGGTATCAAGGCTTTTTATATGCTAAAAAAAATTTTAATGCTGATCATATAAATCATAGATTATTGCAAATATTAGGAATGAATTAAGATTACAAATCATTCAATAATATTTTTATTTATAAAAATAATTTTGATTAAATTTAACTTAAAAATAAGAAGTAGAAAATGTTTAACTTATACAGGAGATTGTAATGGGCGAAGATATAAGCTTTCAAATAAAAAAATACGAAGATTCAGATGAGATTATGTGGAATAAATTTTTATTAAAATGTAAAAATTCTCACTTTATGTTTAATCGGGATTTCATGGAGTATCATTCTGATCGTTTTGAAGATTTCTCTTTAATATTCAAAAATAATGAAGAGAAAATTATAGCTTTATTGCCTGGAAATATTAAAGATAATATTTTTTATAGTCATCAAGGTCTAACCTTTGGGGGATTTCTGATTGATAGAGGGGTGCATGCTGCTGATATGCTTGAAATTTTTACTCAACTAAAGATTTTTTTAAAAGAAAAAAATATTGAAAAAATCATATATAAATGTATCCCAAGTATTTATCATAATTATCCAGCACAAGAAGACTTATATGCTTTATTTAGAAATCATGCAAATCTTTATCGTAGAGATATTAGCGTTTGTATTGATTTAGAGGAAGAATATTCATATTCAGAAAGTAAAAGAAGATCAATTAAGAAGCTCAAAAAAAATGGGATTATTTGTGAAGAAGTAGATCAGCCTAGTATTGTCTGGGGGGTCCTTCGTGAAGTATTACGTCAGCATCATAATCAACAACCTGTACATAATGAAATTGAAATAGATTTATTGAAAAGTAGATTTCCTAATAATATAAGAGCTTATAAGTGCTGTCTCAATGGGGATATCGTTGCAGCAGCAGTAACTTTTGAAACCGAGAGAGTGGTGCATACTCAGTATTTGGCCAGTAATGATAAGGGTAGAGAGGAAAAAGTATTAGACTATCTGATTGATTTTTTAATAAATAATAGTAAAAATTCTGCTAAAATATTTGACTTTGGTACTTCCAATGAAAATGAAGGGAAGTTTTTAAATACAGGGTTAATTAATCAAAAAGAAAGATTTGGTGCTCGTGCGATTGTACATGATTTCTATAATATAGATCTTTAGAGATCTTAGTTTCAAAAACAGATACAGGCTTATTCAATTGCATAAGGATGTGCTGGATAAGCCTCAAGCTATAATTCATCGGCCAATTAATTGTTATCTCTATAACTAATTCTTGATAAATCAAAAAACATCACGATTCGGTTTGATTTTAATACTCAATATTATGTGCAATCGAATGACTGCCAAGATTAAAGTCAAATCTATTACTGTGTTGCCATTCAATACTGTTTTAATGATAATTTCCGTATTTCAACTTTGTTTATGTATGTTCATAACTTTATGTAAAGCCTAATCACAGACCATCTGAACTTAGTTAAATAGCATTGGAGTATGCGATTCTTTAAAAGAAGATAAGAATATATGAATATTGTATTTCACTATCAAAAAAGCAGCTGTAGATTTTACTAAACCGTAGATAGTACAGGATTGAAATTTTTAGATAAAATATAAAAACTAACCTGAATATGGCTATCAATAGTCGAAATCACTTAAGGATATAATAGGGTCTGTTGACATTTACTGTTCATAATTAACCCTATAAAGGTAGCCATAAAAATATACAGGCTAAAGCAACAGAACTTTGATAATTTCTTTTGAGCTTGTCATATCGA
>NZ_JBQGUZ010000021.1:0-58811 GCF_052078135.1 Acinetobacter lwoffii | reverse complement strand
AGTGTTGATCTGTCAGCATGGTACGAGGCATAGCGAATAGTAAAATTGGGTTTGGCGATTTGATTTTACTACTTCGCTATTTTTTTAAGCTAAAAGTGTCAACACACCCTAATAACCATCAAAGTATATTTCCTATTTACTTTTGTCAGGGCAAAAGTAACAAAATCCTTCTTTTCGTTAGAGGCCACGCCCATTTACCCCTAACAAACGGGCGACATTCATGTCGCAGAGCAATTGAATCAATATTCATCTTCTTCAAACTCGATCGATGAAAAATATATTTTAGGGTCGTATCCTTCACAGTAATCATATGGAATATTTTTAATTAGTTCATATTTTTCAATGAAGTTGTTCTCAATCCATTTTTTACCAAATCTTAAGATAATATTAAAAAAGAGAATATATAATTCAGGGTTAGAAAGCTGAGCGCGTAGTATTTTTATTAAATTTTTCTTTTCTTCTAGAGTTAAAATATCGCTTTCATCGATCATTTTTATTGCATTATACATATTTTTAAAATAAGAGCTTAGGTATGTTTGATTTGCTCTCACTAGTTTTTTATCAATTTTCTGATTAAGTTTTTGTTGGATTTCCTTAAGTGTAACTGAATTAATAAAATGATACTTTTTGCATTTATTAAGAATGAATGTAGTCCACGAGCCCTCTAAGCCGTAATAAAAAATAATATAACTGATGTCAACTAAGTCATCTTGTGTATAGTTAATATTTCTATGATCTAATGTAGCCTGGGTAATTTCCAATATATTTTTAAACTGAATTTTAAATTGTATAAAAGCCCTTTTTCCCCTCAACCATTCCTTTTTCAGCATTTAGATGAGGAATGCATATGTAATTCAAATGTTGATTGTGATAATCAAGCATTTTAAAAAAATTATTCTCTAAATTATTTTTTTGCGTTTCAATTTTTTGGTGGAATATTGTGTAAATTAAAAGAAATACACTAGACGCACTAAGTATAGTTCCAATTAGTCCACCATATAAATTACCGAATTGAGCAGATAAATTAGCATCAATTATCTTAGAGCTTCCAAAATTGAATGTTTGGTTGGAAAAAATAAAAATTGATCCTAAAATACTAATTCCTATAAGAATTAAAGGAATGTATAGGCATAAGTATTTAATAAAGTTATTCATATTTTTTTTAAAGTAATTAAATTTAACGCAATATATCAGTACTTGATAATAGTGTCTAAATTTACCTCTCCCTGACCCTCTCCTAAAAGGAGAGGGAACATCCTGAAATTTATTTAGTAATAAAAACTCCTTCTCCCTCTGGGAGAAGGCAAGGATGAGGGAAATATAGTCCAATAAAAAAGCCCCTACATCAGTAGAGGCTTTCTTTGCTTAAAATGGAAATCTTAAGACACTTTATCACCCGGTTTAGCACCAGATTCAGGTGAAATCACCCAAACACCGTCGCCATTACCCGCAGCTAGCACCATACCGTTAGAGATCCCAAAACGCATTTTACGTGGCGCAAGGTTTGCCACCATCACCACCAGTTTACCTTTTAAGTCTTCAGGTTGGTAAAACTCACGAATACCACTGAACACATTACGTGGCTCAGCTTCACCAACGTTTAAAGTGAGTTGAAGCAGTTTGTCAGAACCTTCAACCGTAGCCGCTTCCAAAACTTCAGCCACACGCAGGTCAACTTTCATAAAATCATCAATATTAATGATTTCAGCTTCACCGACTTTAGGTTCAGCTTTCTTTTCAATCTTCTTCTCTTTTTTCTTCTCAGCTTTTGCTGGTTCAGCAGCAGGAGCAGCTAAAGAATCTTTAGATGCATCCACCATGGCAGCAACCGCTTTTGGATCTACACGTTGCATTAAGGGTTGGAACAATGCAATTTCATGACCCACTAGAATGGTTTTGCGAGAAGCAAAATCGAAGCTTTCAAGTTGCAAGAAATCTTGAACCTGTTGAGCTAGTGTCGGCAATACAGGAGCCAAGTAAACTGCCAATTGACGGAACAGGTTGATCCCCACAGAACATACATCATGAACCTGTTGTTCCTGACCTTCTTGCTTAGCAAGTGCCCAAGGCTTTTTCTCGTCGATGTACTGGTTGGCTTTGTCTGCCAGTGCCATGATTTCACGAATCGCCGCAGAGAATTCACGTGCTTCATAAGCTTGAGCAATTGAACTACCGGCATCAATAAAGCTTTGTACCAATTCAGGTTCAGCACATGTCGTGCTTAACTTGTTATCAAACTTGGTGTTAATGAATTTTGCACAACGGCTGGCAATATTCACGACTTTACCGACCAAATCTGAATTTACTTTCTGAACGAAATCATCAAGGTTCAGGTCAGAATCTTCAACTTTGTCAGAAAGTTTCGACGCGAAGTAATAGCGTAGATATTCAGGATTTAAATGCTCTAAATAGGTTTCCGCTTTAATAAATGTGCCGCGAGATTTTGACATCTTTTGGCCATTGACAGTCAAGAAACCATTCACGAATAAGCCTGATGGCGTGCGGTAGTTTGCACCTTCAAGCATTGCCGGCCAGAACAGAGCATGGAAATACACGATGTCTTTACCAATGAAGTGATAGACCTCATTTTCAGAATCTTTTTTCCAGTAGTCATCAAAATTCAATTCAGGACGTTTGGTTTTGATGTAGTTTTCAAAGCTCGACATATAACCAATCGGCGCATCCACCCAAACATAGAAATATTTGTTTGGCGCATCTGGAATTTCAAAACCGAAGTATGGCGCATCACGTGAGATGTCCCAGTCGTTCAAGCCATTTTCAAACCATTCGTCCAGCTTGTTGGCAATCGATACCGGCAAGCGACCTTCATCACGAGTCCATTTTTGCAGGTATTCACCAAAATTTGGCAATTTAAAGAAGTAATGATCAGATGATTTTTCGACTGGAGTTGCGCCACTTAAAGTGGAATGCGGATTCAACAATTCTGTCGCATTATAAGTTGCACCGCAGACTTCACATGAGTCGCCGTACTGATCTTCCGCTTTACATTTCGGACAGGTGCCTTTAATGAAACGGTCTGACAGAAACATGCCTTTTTCAGGATCAAAAAGCTGGGTCACCGGGCGAACTGCAATATTGCCAGCATCACGGTTTTTCACATAGATTTCAGATGCACGGGCACGGTTGGTATCGCTATGTGTAGAATCATAATGATCGAAATGCACACCGAAACCGTCAAAGTCACGAATGTGTTCTTTTTGCACATTGGCAATTTGCGCTTCAGGTGAAATGCCATTCGCTTCGGCACGTAGCATGATCGCGGTTCCGTGAGCATCATCCGCACAGACATAAGTCACATCATGACCCATCGCACGCATGGCACGTACCCAAATATCTGCTTGGATATAGCCAAGTAAGTGACCCATATGAATCGGGCCATTGGCGTAAGGAAGGGCATTGGTGACTAAAATTTTACGCACGGATTCACTCTCTCATTCGTATTCATTATGCAATGGGCCATAATTTTACATGATGCCGAGGGGATTACAAAGAAATGCTTTGCTGAAACCCTGCGAATAGATGGACTTGGACAGCCCGAATACAAAAGCCTGCATCATCTTTAGCATATAGCTTTTCAATACAGATTTGACTCAGCTCATGCTACATCCTGCAAACAATAGCAACAACTTGTACAGGCTTTGTTGCAGTTTGCTTACTTCGCCCGATTCGCGTGATGCTTTGTGCTAAAAAAATGGCTGATTGTTTATATGATATGCCTAAGGAGGGTACCTCATGACTCAGCAGAACCAAAACAATACGTCGAAGCAAAATCAAGATAAAGAACAACATGCACGCGAATTGAATGATCAGCTTGCAAAAGAGCAAAAGCAAAACGAGCTGGATAAACAGCATAATCAGGAACATAAGAACGGGCAAAGTGCCCAGACCCATGCTGATCAGAAGTCTGATACCCAGCATAACGGTAAAGATGAAAATGCTGAGCAATCAACGCAAAAAGACAGTTCTCAAGAGAATCAGTCCGATAAAAAAACTGAAAGCTTTAAGATGGATGACTTAAAAGCCAAAGCGATAGCGATCGGTGAAGAGCTATTGCAAAAAGGTGAAAAGCTTCTGAATGAGCTGAAACATGGCAAATCTGACAACCAGCAAAATGCTGAGCAAGGTTCGGATGATGCGAAAAAGACCAAAGCGGATCATGCCTCTCAAGATAAATCATCTAACAAGTCAGATAAACAAAATGCTAAAGATGGTCAGACCGATCAGCAGGCAGGTATGGCAAATTTAAAAGATGAAGCCATGCATAAGTTTGAAGATACCAGACAGAAAATCACAGATTTATTCAGCGAAGCCTCGGTTAAGTTCGCTGAGCTGAAACAGATGGCAACTGATACGATGAATAAAATGAAAGATAATCAATCGAAGGAAGGTGATTCTAATCAGCAGCAAGATGCCAAAGATACAGATTCAGAAAGCAACTCTCAGTCCAAAAAGGATGAATCGAAACAAGATCAGGATAAAAATACTAAGGATCAACAGGACAAATCTGAAAACAATAAAAATCATAAATAGTCTGTGATCAGGGAGCCACTTTAATTACAGAGGGTTAAAGTGGCTTGATCGCATAAGATCAGTAAAAAAATTTATTACATCAAAATAGTCCATCTCTCTTTTCTTTCATTATTTCTATTCACCAAGATTCCATAAAATATTTCACAAAACCGAGTAAAATGGTTGGAAATTGAAGATATCTGTTTCATCTTCTCCAATACAGTGCTTAACCTTCGCCTAAAACCCCGTTAAACTAAGCGATTCAGATGTCGATCTACATTTTTGGAGTAACCTATGTCTTGGCTTTCTTCGCTTAAATCGGTTTTTTCGCCTTCCAAGGAGGTGAACGAAGAAGCTGTGCAAAACGTACTGCAAAACTATATCTTGCCAAATTCCAGCAATGCCTTGAAAGATCGTATTACGCAGGTCAATGTACAGGGTGAGATTCTGCAAATCACTTTGAATACCTATCCAGAAGAAAAAGCGCAGCTGCAACAGATTCATGATGAACTGGCGGAAGCTTTGCAAAAATGTGGTATTCAAGAACTGAATATGCATGTGATTCAGCAGAAAACTGGACATAAGAAAGAAGGGGGTTGCGGGCATAACCATGCTGAAGGTGAAAACTGTTCAAGCGAGCCTAAAGCGGAAGCAAAACCCAATCTTCCCCCTGTGGTTGATGCGTCGGCACAGCCTGCAAAAACAGAAGAAGCTGATCCAAATAATCCACCTATTCAAAAAGCTGCGCCGCAACAGCGTGATGTTCCAAAACACCCAAGGATTCAAAATGTGATTCTGGTGTCATCTGGTAAAGGTGGCGTAGGTAAATCGACCACGACTGTAAATCTGGCTTTGGCTCTACAGAAATTAGGCCTGCGCGTAGGCGTACTAGATGCCGATATTTACGGCCCAAGTATTCCGACTATGCTCGGCAATGCCGGCAAAACGCCAATGATCGAAGCAGAGCAGTTTGTCCCTATCGAAGCCTATGGGATGGCGGTATTATCAATTGGCCATTTAACTGGAGATCACAATACTCCAGTCGCCTGGCGTGGTCCAAAAGCCACGGGTGCATTAATGCAGTTATTCAATCAGACCCTATGGCCAGACCTTGATGTGCTGATGATTGATATGCCACCTGGCACAGGTGATATCCAGTTAACTCTCGCGCAGCGTATTCCGGTAACGGGCGCAGTAATTGTGACAACGCCACAAAACGTGGCCTTGCTGGATGCGACCAAAGGCATTGAATTGTTTAACCGCGTGCAGATTCCGATCATGGGCGTGATTGAAAACATGTCGACCCATATCTGCTCAAATTGTGGTTTTGAGGAACAGATTTTTGGTACAGGCGGTGGCGATAAACTGTCTGAGCAATATCAAGTCCCATTATTGGGTCGTTTACCTTTGGATGCTAAAATTCGTGAAAATGCCGATGCTGGAACGCCGTCAGTGATCGCGGGAGATGCTGCTGCAGAAAGCTATATGCTGATTGCAGAGAAAATTGCAGCGCAGTTACCTAAAGCAGAGAAAGACCATAGTCGAATTTTTTAATTCTACAGACAATTCAGATATTTAAGCCTTAGCTAAAAGCTAGGGCTTCTTATTTCTTATTTCTTATTTTTAAAATTAGCTCGATTTAAATGATCGAAATTGACTGAAATGACTATCGGGTGTTTATCCTGAAAGCTTATATAAACATTTGAATTAATTAAAATAAATAAATTTAAATTTTAGATCATATGTTCTCTTACAATTATTTTTTTGCAGCACTGACCGAATTCTTCTATGCTACTCGGATTAGAGCGAGGTCAAACTATGATTTCATGGTTTTTTATTGGTTTAGTGGCAACCATTCTTTTAACACCAGGCCCAACCAATACCTTATTGGCATCTTCAGGCATTCAGGTCGGATTTAAAAAAACATTTCGTTTAATTCCTGCGGAAGCCTTTGGTTATCTAATTGCCATTAGCTTATGGGGCATTCTGATCGGAAAAATTTCCGTTCATCTTCCGCTTTTACCGACCATTCTCAAACTTTTTAGTGCTGGCTATATTCTATTTCTCGCTGTGAAATTATGGCGGACTGCAGAAATAAGCGAAAATCTTGAAAATGTCTCGATTCGCGCACGAGAATTATTTTTGGCAACCTTGCTTAATCCTAAAGCACTTTTATTTGCCTCAGCGATTTTTCCTGTCATTGTCTGGAAAAGCGGCCAACATTATGTGACTCATATGCTGGTTTTCTTGCTTCTGTTGATCCCGATTGCATTCTTCTGGACTTTTCTGGGTTCAATCCTGGCCAGAAAAAACAGTCGCTGGCTCAATCAGAAAAACCTGCAGAAAACGGCTTCGCTGGTATTAATGAGCTTTTCCATTCCTTTAAGCTATTCTGCACTTTTAAGTTTATAAGCTGATCTCAATCAGCAATTTTTTGGCAACTTTAGCTCTAAGCCTTTCACTTATTTTCATTAGTGTCAATTTCAGTTAAAGTAAGTCGCAATAACTTGTTCTTAAGATTTTTGGATTATATCAATGGCAATTAAGTCTGATCGTTGGATTCGCGAAATGAGCGAAAAACACGGCATGATTGAACCGTATGCAGAAAACCAGGTACGTTTGGATGAAAATGGTCAAAAGCTGATTTCGTATGGCGTATCCAGCTATGGTTATGACGTGCGTTGTGCACGTGAATTTAAAGTATTCACCAATGTGCATTCTGCAATTGTCGATCCGAAGAACTTTGATGAACGCAGCTTTATTGATATCGAGTCGGATGTCTGTATCATTCCGCCTAACTCGTTTGCTTTGGCGCGTACTATCGAATATTTCCGCATTCCACGTAATGTCTTGACCGTGTGCTTGGGCAAGTCTACTTATGCGCGTTGTGGCATCATTGTTAACGTGACTCCGCTTGAGCCAGAGTGGGAAGGACACGTCACTTTAGAGTTTTCAAATACTACCAATCTTCCTGCGCGTATTTATGCAGGTGAAGGTGTAGCGCAGATGCTGTTTTTTGAATCTGATGAAGTCTGTGAAACCTCATATAAAGATCGTGGTGGTAAATATCAAGGTCAGACAGGCGTTACTTTGCCGAAGACCTAATTGTTTTAAAATATTGAATGACGGGACTTTATGTCCCGTTTATTTTTTTGAGATTTTCATTCATCGGAAACTGCTATTTTTCGCCTAATTGGCTTTGGCATCTGTATCAAAAATCAGCATAATGGATTCCGCATAACCATAAAAAAGATGCGATGCATTATAAAAAATCAAAGATTGGCGGCTGGGAAGCTGAAGCATAAGGTGCGGAGCATCGAATAAAAAGGAAAGAGTGAGATGGCTCAGATAAAAGATATATTTAAATTTCGCAAAAGTTATTTGGCGATGACAATCGGTTTCAGCCTGTTGCCTTCTGCACATGCGATGCAGGAATTATCAGATTCTTCTCTTTCTGACACCACCGGTGAGGGTGTTGCGCTGGTACTTGATGATTTTAAAATGGTGTTTCAAGGTCCTAAAGATCTTTCTGCTAGTTCTAGTTATGCCAGAGGCATTGAAAACCCCGGACAAGCAGATACAGGCTTTATTCGTATTATCCCGACGGGTGAGAATTACAACCAACTTGGGCAGCGTGTATACGACAAAGTTTATAAATCTACATATGATAATGCTTTTCATGTTGAAAGAACGCAGAATTATGCAACTGAGTATCAGCAAGCCTTTGATACCTTAAAAACTGATTTTTATAATGATAACTATAATACGATTAAGAATACTTATGACACACAAGCTAACCGGGACGCATTTAAGCAAGAATTAGTTGATTATTATTATAATACAGACTTTATGAAAGCCTATTATGACCAACGTCGTGATGATTATTATAATGGTGCAGGTAATACCTCACCAGGTATTGATTATGATATCAAGCATGATGGCACAACAGAATATGAATTAACGCCACTGCGACCAAATAAGTCTGATGAATATGCAAATTTAAATACCCTTGAAATGATTCAATTTCTATATGGGCAAAATGCTAATCAGCAGATTCCAAATACTGAATGGAGTACGGCGGTTGATAGGCAGAATATTATTGGAGCAATTGTAGATGCAAGAATTATTGAACTAGTTAAAGCAGAATACAACAAAAAATTGGAAGCTGCTCTAGCCGGAATGATGAAAGATGCAGATAGTGCTGCTATGGCTGAAATCATTGCTAGAGCATATCAGGCTGCTAAAACTGAAGCTGCTAAAAGCTCTGTGAGCACTTTAAGAACTAAAGCCGATGTATTTATTTATGGTCTGGCATTATCGAAAAGCGATGGTTCTTTAAGCACACGATACAGTAATCAGGGTTTTAGCTGGGGATCAGCAGATAATCCTTGGTTATTCCGGGCAGGAACTGAAAACGTCAAACAGTTTAAGGACGCTGCTAAAGATGTAGGCTATATTGCTTTGGAAGCCCCATTAAGTCCAATTGCAGGGGTCGAAAATGATAATAATATCAAGCTAGGCTTCTGGAGTGATATTTTTGCACGTGAGCTTAACTCCTCTAATCTTGTAGATCCTATAACAGGTGGGCCAATATCAGGACTTGATACGGATTACCGATTAAGAACCCAATTTGTTGCCAATGGTCTGAGTTTTAATGGCTCGCAAGTTCGGTTATTTCAAACCTTAGAATCTGATAATAAGAATTACAGCCAAACATTAGGTATGGCGAGTATTGTTCGTCTGAATACCAATGATCGACCAGAAAATCTAAGCAGTAGCGATAGTAATCTTAACAGTAAAGGTATTCGTCTCAGTACCGCAGCAAAAACAGATGCACTTGATGGTAATGTCCCGACCCCGGCCTTGAATGGAAGTGATGCTCCTATATTTCATGATTCTGAGGGTTTATATCTCTATAGTCCAAATATTAATTTGGTGCTTGGTAATATGTACCAGCCTTTCGTTGTCGGTTCAGAAGGCAATAATATTATTTTAGAAGTGACACGTATTCCCAATATTCCTGCTATTTATAGTCAAATTTATCAAAATTATGGGGACGGACTGGGTACAACAGATTTAAAGGGTTCGACCTGTAATGTCTATAGTTGTGGTACACCGATTAAAAATAATGTGTCAGATACCACCGCACTTTATCAAGGGCGTAATGCGACTCACAGTAGCATCTCAATAGGGACTACAGAGCGTATCTCAGGGACAAATATGCTGCGCGCCAAGGATGGGGTGAATTCAACAGGAATCGTATTCAAAAATACTGATGGTGTAAGTAAGAATTTTGGATCTGCTGTCATTGATGGGGTCCTGATTCAGCATCTGAAAATTAGAACAACTGGTCTATAAGGAAGTATAAGAATGTCCAAATTAGTAACACTCTGTGCATTATTATGTACCTCTATGACCAGTTTTGCCGGATTGGAAGCCCTTGATCAGCAAGCATTAACCAATACAGTGGGGCAAGGCGGAGCAGATCTTAACTGGACTTTATCTTTAAACCATATTTATGCGACAGATTTAAGTAAAGATAAAATTTCTCGGCTTGATGGAAGTGGCAACCCGCTCGAAGTATTTTATGTTCTAGATCCCACCGCTTGTGGAGCAACAAAACAATTTTGCCGTCTGGCAATAGCGCCGAATAACCATGTCGATGCCAATGGAAATAAAAAGTGGTTAGTCTTTAAAGGCATTCAAGGCACGATTCAGATTGATAAGTTTTCAATTGATGGGACAACCATCATTAATCATCGTAATGAACCACAAACGGCGATGCAAATTACCTTTTATGATCACCAGCCTTTAAAGATCCGTAATTTAGGCTTTAATACAGTTTCCATTGAAACGGGTACAGGTGCTGGCGCCTTGGAAGGTTATGCCAATACAGGTGTTTATAGTACGTATACAGGGCGTACCTATAATGCCGATGGAACTTATACAACCGCGCCCCAAGATGTTCCTTCATTTGATAAAGGTGCTGAAAAAGGATTTATGGGGTTGAACGTTCATGGAAATCTGCATACGTCAGGCAATTTGAAAATATTTGGTTATAACTGTACAGGTGGGGCACAAAGTCGTTGTTAGTAACAACGTCAAGTACAGCATAAGGATATAAAAATGAAAAAAACAACAATAAAGTTGAAATTGCTAACGGTATGCATGTGTCTTATACAACAAGGTTATGCACTTGAAACTATTGAAGAGCAGGAATTGAGTGAAGTCACTGGACAAGATGGTATGGTGATTACTCATGAAATCTCTAAAGCCAGTATTGCTCAAGCCAATTGGTATGATCCAAATCCAACTGCCAATACTAAAATGGGCTTAGGTCTACATAATGTTGAGATTATTGGAAAAGATAATAAACCAATCATTAGTCAACTTGAAATAGATGTAGGTGCCACTTCACAAGGGGCAGGACTTCGGCTAGCTGCAAGTGTTTCACCCTTTCAAGCCACTGCAGATTTAAAATTGGTAAAGATCGCCTGTACGACCAATCCATGTAGTCAATCTGCGAATAGTATTCGGACTGCGGGTACTCAATCTAATCAAAGTTTGGGGGCATTAGGGATTAGTACCTCTACACCGCTTAGTGTGCTATTACAAACCAGTGCAGGTCTATTTAATAAAGATTCAATTGCCAGTATCGATTTTCAACTTAAAAATGCCACGATTAGTCATAAATTAGGTGAAAATAGTCTGATTTTGAATGACTTTAACTTTAACTTCGCGGGTCAAGGATATATGTACATTGACCCGGATGAAGGCGTGGTACTGACCACACGAAATGGCAGTCAAGATCATTATGTGGATCTAAAGCGTGCTGAAGATATGACCGATATCACGGCTGACCGGGTTAATCCGACCAATCCAGGGGTTAATATTGACTTGCGTTATAACACGCCAAATAATGAACGTAAAAATATTATGCGTTTAGGGGCTTCGGGTGCAGTCACTAACGCAAGATTATCGATGAGTGCCGATCAAACCCAGATAGGTACTTTTGATGTTAGTAACAAGGTGAATGGTGTACTAGAACGTCAGGACAAAGCTGCTACAGGTTACAGTGGCCTGGTCGGAGAAGGTGGGTTAAATCTAGGCTTGTCTGCAGATTTTACAGGTGCTAATAGTACCGGGCTTCCAGCAACTATGGCACCTACAACACTTGAGATTGGTCATACCGGTAAGGGAAGCCATGCGGTGCAATTTTCCAAGCTCAGACCATTGACTACACGTACTGCTGCCGGTGCCTTACATGGTAAAAATGCTTATATCGACTTTGGAAATATATATATAAATACCATTACTGCAAAAAGTCTCGATTTCATAATCAATGAAAATATGCAAAAGACTTTAGGTAGTAGTAGCATTGTACTTAAACAGACACTCAGTACCACCACGAATGGAGAAGATTTTGCTTATATCGCCGTACGTGGAATGGATTTTCAGTCTATTGCTGCGAAAGCACGTTTTATATCAGATAACTCTTTGGCGGAAATTGGTGGCGATGGTGGTTCATGGGGAATCGGTATTCCTATTTATAATTTAAATGCCAATGTTGCGTTGTCTGGAACGACTTATGGAACAGACAATAAGCAAGCAATTGCTTATAACATTATGGCATCTACAGAAGGCTATGGAATTGACAAGAAAACCGGTTTGCCAAGCACAACCTCGATTATATTGATTGATGGTAAAAATGGCGATCATGGTGAGGCAGTTAACTATTATGCCGGTTTTAGGAATATCGATGCTTTGATCAAGTCGGAAGGGATTATTAGTTATAAAGATGAAGGTATTTATATTCGTGCCGATAAACTGCTGATTGGAGCTAAAGCTGAGCTTGCGATTGGTCAATTACCAGGATCTAAATATAATTGTACCAATGCATCGGTCACTAAATGCGGAAGCTATGTGCCTCATGATAATTTTTCTAAACGTGATGATGTCCTGACTAATATTGCTTTTAAACTTGATGGAAACGGCGAGCTCCTCATCATTCCAGGAGTGGATCCGACCAGCGATTCACCAGATACCAACTTCCTGTCATTTGATGCAAATTTTAAATTTAGACCCCTTACCGCAGAAGAAACTGCAAATAAAGATAATCTGGGCAGCTATTTTAGTATTGCCAATGAAGATATTGATTCAGCCGGGGTATTAAAAACTTCGTCAATTAACTTTAACCGGATGGAAGGTCATTTGGGTGTCAAAGCAAAAGTTCGTGTCAGTGCAGATACAGTGACTTTGGATAATCAGGTCAAACTCAATTATGAAAATAATATTGCAACACCATTTAAAACCAATTTTGCCATGGCGACCAATGGCAATATGCAAAACATGGCAAGTATTGCATTGACTGGTGGAACCATTCGTAGCACGATGGGAATCACACCACGCTAAAAATCAGGGTGAGAAAAATGAAAAAAATAATATTAAAAAGTCTAGTGGTAGCTATGATGGGCCTAAGTGGCCAGGTATCTGCATTAACCTCATTGGAAGACCAAGAGCTCTCAGAAGTCAATGGGCAGGCTTTATTGTCAATGGAGGTTCAGTCTGGATTTAACCAGATGGATAATCTAGGAGCTACTTATGACCAGAGTAATATCTCATTTTATAAATTAGGCTTGGAAGCCGAGATGGAAATTAATGCCAATATAAAAAAGCTACAGCTCGGGTGTGGCGGTGTTAATGGTGCAACCGGCTGTGATATTGATATTGATCATATAGCCTTAAGTGGTAATCCTACAAATGGTGCGGATCGTGCCGCGACCTCAGCTCTGATTACTAATCCATTTGTACAATTTGCCATAAAAAATCCAAATCAGGCGTCTACACGTGAAGTTTTAGGTTTTCGTTTAAGTGCGGAAAAGATTTCGGGTCTATTGACAATGGGGACAGAAAATAGTGCTACACCAAATGGTATTAACAGTTTCAGTGGTTATATGAAAACAAAATCCTCATCAGGAGTTGCAACAACGGCTCCTCGTGTCATGGATTATGCTGCAACTGGAATGAATATTGAGGGCACGGTAAAAGGCACTATATTAGGTCAACCATTACCTCTGGATTTACATTACACATCTAGCAATTATGCTTTCCAGTTAAATTCTACAACAGCACCTTTTACTATTCCTGCTACGATAGTGTCAGGAACAAGAATGAAAGAAGTTGTACTAAAAGGGACAGGGACAGTAGGTCGTATTGATTTTAAAGGACCATTAAAAGCAGAATTATTGGATGGAGCATTAAAATTAGATAAAGATATTACAGGCTACTTAACCGGGCTACAGACAGACATTACCGTTAAACAAAATCTCGGACTTATTCATGCTTTATATTTAAATAATCCAGCTTCACTCTCCTTGCAATCCCAAAGCATTTTATGGCCTGGTGCAGCAGTCGCGGCAAAACAAGGGTGGTGGCTGGCAATGGAAGATGAAGTGGATTTAGGAAGTATTTCACCTTCATATAGTGTGCCAATTTCAGATGCTGTTTTAAAGCAAACTATTGCAGGAATTAACCATGATTTAACCACTAATGTGCGAGATTGTGGAAGTCTGGTTTTTGGTTGTGTGCTAGGAAGTGCACTTGATGTAAAGGAAATTAAAAATCCTGCGCTACTTGATTTCCCTCTTACTAATTTAACTTTACAAGGCCAGAACTTTAAACCGAACTGCTTTGGTGGACACAAATTCTGCTAAGTTTAGTTATAAAAAATCCCGCATTACGCGGGATTTTTTATAAGAAAGCAAAATTATTTAGCAATTTTTGCCAATAATTCTTCTTTCGAGATATTTACAGATTCAGCATCACGACGGCCTTTATATTCAAACGTACCTGCATCTAAGCCTTTTTCGCCAATTACAATACGGTGTGGAATACCTGTCAGCTCAAGATCAGAGAATTTCACGCCCGGACGTTCGTTACGGTCATCAAGTAATACGTCAAAACCTGCAGCTTGTAATTCAGCATAGAGTGCTTCCGCAGCTTCCATAGTTCGTGGAGATTTGTGTGCATTCATCGGCACAATGGCAACTTCAAACGGTGCAATGGCAGTTGGCCAGATAATGCCTTTCTCATCAAAGTTCTGCTCGATTGCAGAAGCTACTACACGCGTTACACCAATACCATAACACCCCATTGTTACAGTGAATGGTTTGCCATCTTCACCCAAGACTTTACAACCTAAAGCTTCAGAGTATTTTTGACCCAACTGGAAGATATGACCCACTTCGATACCACGTTTGATTTGAAGCGTGCCTTTACCATCTGGAGATGGATCGCCTTCAACCACGTTACGTAGGTCATAAACTTCAGTGAACTGCGCATCACGTTCCCAGTTTACACCTGTTGCGTGTTGATCTGCTGCATTTGCACCTGCAACAAAGTCAGACAATACAGATGCTGCACGATCAACAATGACGGTGATACCTTTTTCGACCAGACCTTGAGGACCGACAAAGCCAGCAGTTAAGCCAAGTGCTTGAAGTTGTTCTTCAGTAGCAAATGTCAAAGGTGCAGCAATTAAAGGATGTTTTTCAGCTTTAATTTCATTCAGTTCATGATCGCCACGAAGGAATAAAGCAACCACAGGAACGGAACCATCCTCTTTTGCAATGCCTTGAACAAGCAATGCTTTTACTGAATGGGCAGGATCGGTACCCAAGAATGCTGATACATCTGCAATGGTTTTTTGATTTGGTGTATCTACCAGTTTGAGTTCTTGTGTAGGTGCCGCACGTTCACCGACAAGTACTGCTTCTGCCATTTCAATATTGGCTGCATAGTCAGATTCAGTCGAGAAGGCGATATCATCTTCACCGCTTGAAGCCAGCACGTGGAATTCGTGAGAACCTGAACCACCGATTGAACCGGTATCTGCTTGAACCGGACGGAAATCTAAACCAAGACGGTTGAAGATTTTGCAATAGGCTGCATACATGTCGTCGTAGGTTTGTTGCAGTGATTCCTGGTTGGCATGGAAAGAGTAGGCATCTTTCATGATGAATTCACGTGAACGCATTACGCCAAAACGGGGACGAATTTCGTCACGGAATTTGGTTTGTACCTGGTAGAAGTTTGCAGGCAATTGCTTGTAGCTTTTTAATTCGTTACGTGCAAGGTCAGTGATCACTTCTTCATGCGTCGG
Source organism: Acinetobacter lwoffii (assembly GCF_052078135.1). Classification (GTDB taxonomy): domain Bacteria; phylum Pseudomonadota; class Gammaproteobacteria; order Pseudomonadales; family Moraxellaceae; genus Acinetobacter; species Acinetobacter lwoffii_Z. The sequence goes on along the minus strand of NZ_JBQGUZ010000021.1, from coordinate 43,120 downwards.
ACCCAGAACAAATGGGTTGCCATGGCGGTCGTTGAAGCGTAAAAGTTCAGGGCCGTATTGTACATAACGACCTGATTCTTCCCACAAAGATGCAGGTTGAGTCACCGGCATATAGACTTGAAGTGAACCGACTTTGTCCATTTCTTCGCGAACGATCGCTTCAACTTTATTTAATACGCGAACGCCCATCGGCAACCAGGTGTATAGACCTGAAGCCAACTTACGAATCATACCGGCACGAAGCATCAGCTGATGGGAAATAACCTCAGCATCGTTCGGGGTTTCTCTTAACGTTGCAAATAAAAAGCGACTCGCGCGCATGGAAACTGTCCTAAAAAATTAAGCGTTAAAGCAGGGATTATACAATAAAAAATGAGGTGAGCATTTGGGAATGTCACCTCATTGTGTTGCATTAAATTATGCCATGATTTTACGTGCCTGACGCAGCATAAAATTCTTAAAGTCATCCAGGTAGGTAAAGATCACCGGCACCACCACCAAGGTCAGCAGGGTAGAGGTAATCACGCCACCAATCACCGCATGCGCCATCGGTGCACTTTGTTCGCCACCTTCACCTAGCCCTAGGGAAAGTGGCACCATGCCCATGACCATCGCGCTGGTAGTCATCAGAATAGGACGCAAACGGGTTTTACCAGCGGCAATAATCGCATCATAGCGGTTTTCACCGCGATCCATGGCTTTCTTGATAAAGTCGATCAGCAGAATCGCATTCTTGGTTACCAATCCCATCAGCATAATAATGCCGATAATCGAGAACAGGTTCATGGTTGAGTTAAACAGGAACAAGGCCAGAAACACGCCAATCAGTGACAATGGCAGTGAGGCCATAATTGCTGCAGGATGGATAAAGCTATTGAACTGTGAACCGAGCACAATATAGATAAAGACAATCGACAGGGTAATCGCAGTCAGTGCATAACCTGCGGATTCTGCCATGTCGGCATTGGAGCCTTGAGTGTCGAAACTATAACCCGGTGGCATATCGAAATTTTCTTGCAAGCGGCTGATATCCGTCCCGATGTCGCCTGCAGGACGTCCTGAAGTATTGGCCTCGACCAGAACTTCACGAGCCAGATCACGTCGGTTAATTTGTGAAGCGCCGAGCTTTTCTTCAAATTTGGCCACGCTCGAAAGCGGAATCAAAATAGGTTGATTATTGGTATCCGTTTTATTCGAGGTGATAAACATATTCTGTAAATCGCTAGGCAAGCTGCGCTGGTCTTCGGTCAGGCGCAGATTCACATCATAGGTTTCACCTTTTTCATCCTGCCAGGTGGTAACATCATCACCGGCAATCAGCGGACGCACTACATTGGCTATCTGATTGACCGATAAACCTAAATCACTGGCCAAGACGCGATTAATCTGTACATCAAGAGTCGGCTTGGGTTCTTTTAATGAAGTTTCTAGATCGACAATGCCATTAATCTTCGCCATTTCAGTCATAAAACGATCGGAAATTTTTTTCAGTTCATCCAGATCTGGACCTTTGATCGAGATCATGATCGGCTTCTGACCGCCTGACACGGTTTCATCAGCGGATGCCACCGAAGTAATGCTGATTCCGGCCACCGATTGCAGGCGCTGGCGGAACTCATTATTCAGGTCATTCAGTGTCTTTTCACGTTCGGTACGCGGAGTTACAGTCACCCGTAAACTGACATGGTTTTTACCGCGGTCGGTTGCGCCATTAATCACGCCATAGGTGGCTTTGACATCCGGATGTTGCCGAATAATCTCATCCACCTGTTGCAGTTTGGCCTGTGAATATTCAAGTGATGAATCGACCGGTGTTTCAAACTTGATCCGGATTTCGCCTTTATCCGGAACCGGTACAAATTCGGTGCCGATCAATTTGGATAATCCCAGAGCACCAAATAAAGAAGCGACAGCAATTAATAAAGTAATCAATCTGAAGCGCAGCGCCAGTTTTAATAATTTTTCATAAACATGGCTTAAGTTATCCAGCTTGCCGGAGATCCAGCTAAAGAAACGTTTCACCCGACCTGGTTTTTTATTCGGATCTTTTTTCTTTTCTGCCCAGTGTGCAGAAAGCATCGGATCCAGAGTAAAGCTGACAAACATTGAGATCAGAACGGCCATACTCACCGTGACCCCGAACTGGTAGAAGAAACGGCCAATAATTCCGCCCATAAAGGCCACAGGCAGGAATACGGCGACAATGGTCAGTGTCGTGGCCAGCACGGCTAAGCCAATTTCTTTGGTGCCATCGAGCGCGGCAGTCACATGATCTTTGCCCATATCGGCATGCCGAACAATATTTTCACGCACCACAATCGCATCATCGATCAACAGGCCAATACTCAAGGACAGCGCCAGCAAAGTCATCATATTGATGCTAAAGCCAAAGGCCCAGATAAAGGTTAGCGTGCCTAAGAGTGCAATGGGCAGGGTTAAGCCGGTAATCACGGTTGAACGGAAAGAACCCAGAAAAAGTAGGACAATCAGCACAGCCAGTACCGCACCTTCAATAATGGTTCGGGCTACATCGCCAATGGTGCCGCGGATACTTTTAGAGGAATCTACCACTACTTGTAAAGTAGTGCCTTGAGGAAGCTGCGCCTCAATACTTTCTAAAGCTGCGTAGCTCTTATCTACTACTTCGATGACGTTTGCATCTGAACTACGCAAAATATCAATCGCAACTGCGGTTTTGCCATTCAAAAAGGCAGCGGATTCCAGCTCAGCCTGACTGTCTTGAATATTGGCCACTTGTCTGAGGAAAATTGGTACGCCGTTTTTATTGGCAATGACCAGATCGCCGAAGGCAAGGGGATGTAGAACTTTGGAATTGATTTCAATGACCAGTTCCGAATTACCCGATTTAAGCGTACCGCCTGGAACTTCAATATTTTCGGCCTTTAAGGTGTTAATGACACTGTCCACACCGATGCCAAAAGCTTGCAGTTTTTGCGGTTCCACCTGAATCCGGATCTGGCGCTGCGCATCACCAAGCAGATTGACTGTTCCCACCCCCGGGACTGTGCGCAGTTGTGGCACAATTCGCTGATCCAGATAGGAACTGAGCGTTTTCACATCCATATTGTCGGATTCAAATACGATCGACATCACGGCATTCGCCGTCGGGTCATAACGTTCTACAATCGGCTCCTGAATCTCATCACGAAATTCAGCAGTCACAGAGGCGATTTTATCCCGCACGTCCTGAGCTGCGGTGGTCGACGTGACATCCAGATTAAATTCAGTAGTGATGATGGACAGGCCTTCACTAGACTGGGAAATCACCTGTTTCAAACCGGAAATAGTATTGATCTGATCTTCAAGTTTCTTGGTAATTTCCGATTCAACCGTTTCCGGAGAAGCACCTGGATAATTGGTATAGATCACCACAAAAGGGAAATCGACATCAGGGAATTCTTCAATACCCATCCGCTGCCAGGAAGCCAGTCCCAGTACCATCAAACAGAACATCATCATAATGGTGAAAACCGGATACTTCACACTAATTCGGGTAAACCACATATCAATGATCCTGTATGAATGGCTTTAGTTGGCGCGAAGGGTGACAGTTTTTTGCAGATCGGCTTCGCTAAACTTAACCCGGCTGACCTGATCACCATTTTCCAATCCTTGAACCACGGCAAGGTTGTCACTATAACGCTGTTCTAGAACCTGAACATTGACCTTGATAATTTTATTCTGGCGAATCACCCAGACATAGGGTTTGCTCTGGATATCCTGAACGGTATCTAATGGAATCAGCTGGCCAGAAACCTGTTGTGAACTCAGAATGTTGCCTTCAACGAAGGAGCCGATACTTAAAGATGGAACAGATTCATTCGGCGTGGCAAAGAATTCGATCTGTCGACTGGCCTGATCTGCAATGGGGGAAATCCGGCTAATTACGGCAGTGAGCCGATTTGGATTACCTTGAATGTTGTATTCGACCTGACTGCCCAGTCTTAAACCTGATTGCAGATCACTGGGTACGCGTGCTTGAATTTCCAGCCGTTTCGGATCGACAATTTCAAACAGGGTTTGTCCAATGGCAACGGTTTGACCCGGTTCAACCTGACGTTGCGTAATCACGCCACTGATCGGACTGGTCATGGTGCCATCACGATCGGCTTTCTGGGCAATATCGACATTGGCTTGCTGGGCGCGGACATTTTCAAGCTGGGCCTGATAATCGACCTGACTTTGTTCATATTCTACTTTTGAAATAAACCCCTGATCGAGCAGACGCTTTTTACGCTGCATCATGTTGTGCGCCTGATTGGCTTGCGCTTGAGTTGAGGCCAGATTCGCACGCGCCTGTGCCAGACGAGCTGCATTGTCCTGATTATTCAGGCGTACCAGCACTTGTCCCTTGGCAACTGTTTGACCTACCTGTGCGTTTACGCTGGTGGCAGTAGCAGAGACCTGTGACTGTATGCTGCTTTGATTGACTGCACGAATGGTGCCGGTGAATGCGGTTTTTTGAACTGAATTGCCAGATTGAACTGCAACTAGATCTTGAGGAATGACTTCAATGGATTTGGCTGTTTTGGTTTGCTGTACGGGTTCATTTTTATCACAAGCCACTAAAAACATATTTAAGCAAAGTGCACTCATGATCAGGATAGAGCGCGGGGAAGGCATATTTAAATCATGAGAATGCGGTGCAGTTTGCATATGAGTCCTTTTAGCTGGCTATGGATCAAAACCACGGCTAGCTATTTGTATTTATTCAAGTGCTTTTAAACGGGCGATAATTTTGTCGTATTCTGCTTCCAGATTTCGATAGCGACTTTGTAAAGATTGAATATTTTCTTTCTGGGAAGCGAGATTTTTCTGGTTATTGTCTAATGTTGTTTTCAGGTGTGCCGGTGGGGTTTTACCTTTACGTAAATATTCACGTTCCTGACGCACAAACATGACCCGATCTTTTTGCAGTTGCTTCATTTGTTCTTGCTGAAAATCAATCTGTTTTTTTAACTGGACCAGGCTGTCATTCTTTTTCTGTAAAGCGGTCTGGCTATTGTTATAAGCACGCTTGAGTTTATGATCTTCGGCAATTCGCTGCGCCTGTTGGGCACGTTGTGGCGCTTGCCTGATATCCGCTTCGGCATTATAAGGACGGGCACGCTTAATCACCTGCATATTCTGGTCAAGTGCTTCATAGCCATAACGGATATGATTTGGCGTGACATTAGTACTGATATTGGCCACACCCTTGCTGTCATAATAACGATACCAAGTGGCTTTTTGCGGGAGTTGGTTACTACTCGCACACGTTAAGCTCACCTGTAACAGTAGCAGCACAACAACAATGAATTGACCAGTCATTTTATTTTTATCAATGACAGCAAGTTTTCTTAAAAACTGACTCATCATTGGCTCCCCGAATTTAAAGTTGACTAAATTACTTATTTTAAAGTAATAATCTTGTTATATTAGACTTAAATTTATCAATAAAAAACTACCGTTAGTCAAAAAAAAACCAATAACGATAAGAAAATGTGAAGCTGTTATTAAAAATAAATGATTTTGTCTACTTGTGTAGAAAATGTTCATTGATAATACAAGTGACTTTATGTTAAAAATGTTTATCGATCGTAATAAAATAATCCTATGAGCCTTATGGCATATAGTTTCTAAAATGGGAAGGGTTAAACAAATGGACGATAAATTCCAAAATCTAAAAATTATGGTTATTGATGACTCAAAGACCATTCGTCGTACTGCGGAAACTCTTCTTCAACGCGAAGGTTATGAGGTCATTACTGCAGTAGACGGTTTTGAGGCTTTGTCAAAAATTGCCGAAGCAAATCCAGATATCGTTTTTGTAGATATTATGATGCCGCGCCTGGATGGTTATCAAACCTGCGCCTTAATCAAAAACTCTCAGAATTACCAGAATATTCCTGTGATTATGCTATCGAGTAAAGATGGCTTATTTGATCAGGCCAAAGGTCGTGTCGTGGGTTCAGATGAATACCTGACCAAACCTTTTAGTAAAGATGAATTGCTCAATGCAATCCGTAACCATATTAGTGCTTAATATTTGATTTTTTTTGGGGAATTGGCATGGCACGTATCCTAATTGTGGATGACTCACCGACAGAAACTTTTCGCTTTAGAGAGATTCTTTCTAAACATGGCTTTGAGGTGATTGAAGCAGCCAATGGCGCAGATGGCGTCACCATGGCACAGGCAGAATTGCCGGACCTAGTTCTGATGGATGTGGTTATGCCGGGTGTGAATGGTTTTCAGGCAACCCGTCAGATTGCACGTGGTGCAACGACCAAACATATTCCAATCGTGATTGTCAGTACCAAGGATCAGGCCACTGACCGTGTATGGGGCAAGCGTCAAGGCGCAGCGGATTATCTAACAAAACCAGTCGATGAAAAACAATTAATAGATGTAATTAAGCAGCACCTCAATGCAGGATAAGCTCTATGGCAGCAAATGGATTTATCGAATTGCTTCGCATTGCGAAACGGGGGAATAAAAACTACGTTTCCAATGGCAATGAAGTTAACCGATGGTCGGGCATTGCTTTTGAGATGATGGGGCAATATTTTGTTGCCCCGCTGGGGGAGGTATCAGAAGTGATTTATCCCCCAGAATATACGCCGGTACCCAAGACACAAGCATGGGTGTTGGGTCTGGCGAATATCCGGGGAAGACTGTTATCGGTTTCTGATCTGACGCAGTATGTATCAGGGCAGAGCAGTCAATTTTCACCGACTCAAAAAGTATTATGCATCAACCATAATGACCAGTATGTGGGTTTGGTCGTAGATCAAGTTTTGGGTATACAACATTTCAATAAGAAAAGTTTCTTTTCGAAGAAATCTGAATTGGATAAAAACTTACAAGAATATTGTCAGGGGTTTTTCCATCAGCACAACCAGCAGTGGCATGTGTTTTTATTCAGTCGTCTGTTGCAAAATCCAAAATTTATGAACGCATCTATAAAATTTATAAATTAAATGTCGCGCTCGAAAGTAAGCAAGGCGTCAACCGGGGAGAGGCTGCATGGGCTTTAAACTTAAAAAGAAAAATACAGGTGAGAGCACTGGCCGCAAAGGCGGTAATGCTTTTTTAGCTAAGATTCAAACGCAAGTAGATCAGTTATCACGTGTATTTGGTGATAGTGAAAAATCAAAACCGCTGATCTATGGAGCAGCAGGCTGTCTTTTAGCCGCACTGATCACTTTATTGTATCTTTTTTATAGTGTTCCACGTACCAACGAACTCACTCAAAGTCTGGGTGATTTGCGTCTCCTCTCGCAAACGATTTCGCGCCAAGCGACTGAAGCGACAGCTTCGGGTACGCCTGAGGCCATGAAGAACCTCACTGACTCGCAAAAAGCTTTTGCTGAAAATCTTGAGACAGTTAAAAGTATTCACTCTAACAATGATGCTTTGCAAGCTGTTGATAAACAGTGGACAGAAGTATCCAGCAGTATTGATCTGATTACCTCGCAACAAAAGATTATTAACCAGTTATACGACACCAACATCGCGATTGGTGAAGCGATTCCGGGGATTCAGGCGGAATATAACTTGATGGTCGACCAGATGGCACGTCAAGATATGCCATCGAACCAGGTGGTTATTGCCAAAAACCAGGTATTCATTGCAGAACGTATCTTACGTTCAATCAGTTTGGTACTGACAGGTAATGATGGTTCACGTGAATCTGCGGATGACTTCAGTGCCGATACCGAAACTTTTGGTTCTTATCTGAATGCACAGTTAAATGGTTCTGCTGAACTGGGTGTACAGCGTATTGCTGATCCAACCCTGCGTGAATCTCTGGAAGGCATCAAGGCTGAATATGATGACGTACTGGAATCTGCATCAGCGATTATTCTGAAAAACTCTACACAGATCGTAAAAGTTCGTCAGGCAGCCGCATCTATTTTTTCTCAATCTGATGTGCTTTTGGACAACCTGAATAAATTATCGGGTAACTCAGGTCTTAAAACGGTTGTTCCGGCAGTCCTTCTGATCGCATTATTAGTCGGTTTCTTGCTGTGTGTATTCAAGTTACTTTCTCTGCGTGGCTTGTCGGATAAGCAGCGTGTAGGCCGTTTACAAGAAGAATATGACCGTAACCAGAATGCGATTTTACGTTTACTGGATGAGATCGCCGATCTTGCAGACGGTGACTTGCGTTCATATGCAACAGTATCTGAAGACTTTACTGGTGCAATTGCCGACTCGATTAACTTTGCGATTGACCAGTTACGTGACCTGGTATCGCGTATTACTGAAACTTCACAAGAAGTTGCGCAATATACTGCAACTACACAAAGCATTACCAACCAGTTAGCTGAAGCATCTGAGCATCAGGCACAAGAAATTGCTGGTGCTTCTGCAGCGATTAACGAAATGGCACTGTCGATTGACCAGGTATCTGCCAACGCCGATGAATCAGCGGTGGTAGCAGAGCGTTCAGTACAAATTGCTGCAAACGGTGCGGATGTCGTACATCGCTCGATTGAGGGTATGGACACGATTCGTGAACAGATTCAGGAAACTTCAAAACGTATTAAACGTTTGGGTGAATCTTCTCAGGAAATTGGTAATATCGTAGCCTTGATTAACGATATTGCTGACCAGACGAACATCCTGGCATTAAACGCAGCGATTCAGGCATCGATGGCCGGTGAAGCGGGTCGTGGTTTCGCGGTCGTAGCCGATGAAGTACAGCGTCTTGCGGAACGTTCAGCTTCTGCAACCAAGCAGATTGAAGGCCTGGTAAAAACCATTCAAACGGATACGAACGAAGCCGTTATTTCGATGGAACAAACTACATCGGAAGTTGTACGTGGTGCGAACTTGTCTAAAGATGCCGGTGTAGCACTAGATGAGATTCAAACAGTATCGAACAACCTGGCGAAACTGATTGCGAACATTTCTGATGCTGCGAAACTGCAGTCAGCATCTGCAGGTCATATTGCGACCACGATGAATGTCGTACAGGAAATTACCTCGCAAACCACCAGTGCAACCTTCGATACAGCACGTTCAGTATCTGAACTGGCAAACATGGCCGATGCATTACGTGAATCTGTATCTGACTTTAAACTACCAGAATAAAGTCAGACATGATGGGGAAATGTGTCTTGACCGCGGTTGAGACACATTCAGAAAATACAGATAAAGCCTCGACAAGATGTACTTAACTTCATACGTTAGGTATCGCGTGACGGTCACAATTAAGTTTGAGCGCCCTTCTTGGCGGCATAACGTAAGAAGCATGAGCTATGAAAGAAATATTAAAAAATTTAGTTGAAACGACAACGCTTCCTGAAGATAGTTATCTTGACCAAGATGCAGAAATTCTTGAAATTTTTGTTGAGGAAATCGAAGAGATCTTCGTTGAGTTAAATGCTTTATTTCCAGAATGGTTGACTAATCCAGATCATCAAGAAAATCTGAAGACCATTCGCCGCCATTTTCACACCCTGAAAGGTTCAGGCCGCATGGTCGGGGCAAAATCGGCAGGGGAAATGGCCTGGGCGGTTGAAGATACCTTAAACCGGGTTTTGTCCGGTTCGATTCAGCTAACACCGACGGTGCAAAAATTTGCCCAAGCGGTACTGAATGTCTATCAATATGCTTTATATCCAAAATTCAAACATGTACAGCAATTGGATCTCGACCTGCGTCCAATGGTGCTCTTGGGACAACAATTACAACAACAAATTTCGCCTGAGCCTGCATTGGAAGAATTACTGGCATTGGCAGTTCATTTGACTGCTGAAGGTCAGATGACAGGTCTTGAGCTTGCAGACAATGAGCCAAGTGAAGCTGAGCTAACAGTAGCGCCAGTAGAAGTACCGGTTCGCAGTGATATCGAAGAAACTGTGGCGATCTTTATTGAAGAAGCAGAAGAGCATCTGGAAACGATTGCCACCTTCCTTCGCACTGAAGATGAAAAATCACAAGATTATAATGCGCTAATTCGTGCGATTCATACCTTGCGCGGTAGTTCATCCATGGCGCAGATTGACCAGATTTTTGAGGCCAGCTCTAAAGTAGAGCATCTGTTCAAAACCCTGCTACAAGATGAAATTGTCTCAACCTCAAAAGAAACCGCTTTACTGATTCAGTATGCTGAGTTTGTCAGTGACTATCTGCATTTGCTACGTCAGGGCAATACTGCAAAACTGGATGCGGTATATGCCACCTTTGAGCGTGTCTGGAATAATTATGGCTTTGCAGTTATTGAAACCAATAGCATTCAGACGCAAGGCTTGGTGTCCAAACTGGTTGAGTTGGATATTGATCTGTTATTGGATGCCGAGTTTGAATTTGATAAACGCGCCCAAGTCGATTATCCGGAATATATTCAGGCACTCAGCCAGCAGGCTGCAGAATTGCTGGCACATACAGAAAGCCGGGCAGCGCAGGGAATTCATGAATTCACTGCCGATCTGAAATCGGCTTATGATGCGCTACTTGAAAAGCCAGTGCTGCTAAACAGTGATTATGCTTATGAGCTGTTCGCACAGGCACACCAGGAATTTATTCATTTATTTGATACCCTGGCCGCAGGACAGCGCGTCATTCTGAATGATGAGATTCAAAAAATACTCAGTGAACTGTCTGCATTTGTGCAGCAGGATCTCGAGATATTTGCTGAAGATACTAGTAATCAGAATATTGAGCTAAGCTCAGAGGCCACACAAGTGGCTGAAACTGTCGCGCCTGGCAGTGTCGATTTTGCTGGTTTGAGTCAACGCATCGCTGCAGATCGTCAGCAGCAGCAAAGTACTGAAACCAACCGTGATTTTGATGAAGAATTATTAAGTATCTTCCTGGAAGAAGCGGATGAATTGCTCGCAGGCATTGATGAAGATCTGAATACCTGGAGCAAAAAACAGGATGATACGACTTCACTTAACAATCTGATGCGTCATTTGCATACCTTAAAAGGTGGTGCAAACATGATTGCAGCTTCGCATATCGGTTTGATTGCGCATGAACTGGAAAGTATTTATGAGCGTGTGATCCGTCAGCAAATTGCCGTGACACCTGCTTTAATCCAAATTATTCGCCTAGTACAGGACAACATTTCCGATCGTATTCAATCGATTCGGGAAGACGGTATTGATTATCCTGCACCAGAAGCGATTGCGATTCTGCAAAATATTCAGGCGCTGGTGTCTGGACAAGCTGTTGCTGCTGCGGAGAGCGCGAACACTGTAGTTGAAGTTGCAGAGGTCCAAGCGACATCAATTTCTGAGCCGCAACTTGAAGAGTCAGCAACGACTGAACAGCCTGCAACTGATCTGGCTGAAGCTGAAGAATTACTGGAAATCTTGGAATCTCCTGAGGCTACTGAAGACACACCAGTGGAACGTTCTGAAGAAGACGAACTGAAATCCATTGTTGAAGAATCTTTCCTGGAAGAATCCGAAGAGATTCTGGCGAATGCCGAGAAGCTGCTCAATCAATGGTTTGACCAGCGTAGTGACCGTAGTTTATTGCTGCAATTACAGCGTGCTGCCCATAGTATCAAGGGCGGCGCACGTATGATTGATGTTGAAGAAGTGGCCAGTATTGCCTATGAGCTGGAAACAACATTCGAACAGTTTGCGGTCTATCAATTTAACTCGAATGCCTATGATGGCTTATTGCAGAAAACGCTGGTCTGGTTAAGACAGGCGATTTTCCAGCGTGACTATAACGGTTTTGAGCAGCTGCACAGCAGTCTGAAAAAGATTGCTTATGTGGACGTTACTGCGCAATTGCCTGAGCGTCTGGCGAAAACAGATAATCTGGTAGTCAGCACCGACTTCGGCTTTGTTGAAGGTGATGGTACTGAACCGCCACAGATGATGGGTGAATGGGCGAATAGTGGTAGCAGCGATAGCAATAACGAGATGATCCGTATCTCTGCTGATCTGGTCGAGAAGATGATTGACCTGTCCGGTGAGAACTCGATTAACCGTTCGCGTATCGAGATGGACCTGGGGCAGCTGGGCAATACCTTGAACGAGATGGAACTGGCGATCAAGCGTCTTGCCGATCAGTTGCGTCGAATGGAAGGCGAGCTGGAATCACAGATTATTGCCAAACATGGTTCAGAGAATTCGCGTTATGCCGACTTTGACCCGCTGGAAATGGACCAATATTCCTCTCTAAACCAGCTGTCCAAATCACTGGCAGAATCTGCATCGGATTTGGTCGACTTCAAGAGTACGCTGGCCGACAAGATTCGCGAAACTGAAGGACTGTTATTGCAACAATCCCGTATTCAGGCGGAAATTCAGGAAAGCCTGATGCGCACCCGTCTGGTACCGTTTGACCGGATGTTGCCGCGTTTACAGCGTATCGTGCGTCAAACCTCGACCACCTTGAACCGTCCTGCAGAACTGATCGTACAGAATACCGAAGGTGAACTGGATCGTAATATTCTCGAGCGTCTGGTCACCCCATTTGAGCATATGCTGCGTAACGCGATTGACCATGGTCTGGAAGATACTGCAGATCGTATCGCACTGAACAAGCCGGAAGTCGGTTCGATTGTCTTGAACATCAGCCGTCAGGGTACCGATGTAATCGTGTCCTTTAGTGATGATGGTAAGGGGATTGATGCGGAGAAGATTCGTGAAAAAGCGCTGAGTCTGGATTTGATCAAGGCGGATCAAGTCATTGATCAGGAAGAAATCCTGCAATTTATCTTCCATCCTGGTTTTAGTACCGCGAAAGCAGTGACCCAGATTTCCGGGCGTGGTGTCGGTCTGGACGTGGTTCAAAGCGAGATCAAATCTCTTGGCGGCCATGTGTCAGTGAGCTCGGAACTGGGCAAGGGTACGGTCTTTACGATTCGCGTACCGACGACCGTAGCGGTCAGCGATGCCTTGATGGTGAAAGTGGGCGATCAGCAATATGCGATTTCTCTGGCGCAGATTGACCGAATTGTGCGTATTGCACCGACCACATTGGAAAGCTATTTCAACAGTAAAGATGACTATTTCAAGATCGATGGCGCAAACTATAAGCTGCGTTATCTGTCTGAGTTTGTTGGCAACCAGCCGATTCCACGTCTGAATAATGTTGGTCATTCATTGCCGGTGCTGTTGATTAAAGGTAATAGTGGTCAAACCATTGCCTTGCTGGTCGATCAGTTGGTCGGTTCACGAGCGCAGATTGTAGTAAAACCGATTGGACAGCAGTTTGCCAACGTCGGGGTAGTGGCCGGTGCCACGATTCTGGGTGATGGTCAGGTCTGTCTGATTCTCGATGGACAGAATGTTGCCCGCCAGATTCAGGCGACACAGCGTGTCAAACAGCTGAATGATCAGCGTGATGGTTCGCGTAATTCAAATGCACGTCGTCTGGTGATGATTGTCGATGACTCGGTGACTGTACGTAAAGTGACGTCGCGTCTGCTTGAACGTCAAGGCTATGATATTGTCACTGCCAAAGATGGCGTAGATGCGATCGAGCAGCTTGAAAACGTCAGACCGGATCTGATGTTGCTGGATATCGAAATGCCACGTATGGACGGTTTTGAAGTCACCAATCTGGTTCGTCACCATGATATTCACCGTGACTTGCCGATTATCATGATTACCTCACGTACCGGTGAGAAGCATCGTGAACGTGCATTCAGCCTGGGTGTAACGCATTATATGGGTAAACCGTTCCAGGAAGCGGAACTGCTGGCCAATATCCAACAACTCATTGCTGAAAAACAGGGGTAATACATGAGTCAGACCAATTCAAGCAGTAAAATGGCTGATCAGATTAGCCAGCAGGAACTTCAGCATCTGATTACGGTATCGACCGGATTTATTGATGCCTATATTATTGACTGTCATGGCAAAGATCCGATGCTATTGCCACAAAACATTGTATTGTCAGCACTGGATAGCAATACCCAGGTCAAGACAGTGGAATGGCATGAGGCACAGTTGCCGGTCTATGCAGTGAGTGATCCGTCACGTCAAAATGGAGTGGCACTGGTGATTGAGGGTGATGAAATCACTCAGCGCTTTGCCCTGATGTGTAATGAAATGCCGAAAACCATCCGGATCCGTATTTCCGAAGTAGTTGATGTCGATCAGCCCGTGAATGATCCTGCCATCTTTCAATATGTGCGCATGAATGAACAGCTGTTCCATATTCCGAATATGACGAATATTCAGGCTACAATCGGACTGTAATCCAAATTAAAAAATATAAAAAAGGAACTCCATGGAGTTCCTTTTTTATTGCGTTATGAATTTACTTAGTCGGCGAGTAAATTCACGAGAATCTGTTCATAAATTTCAGCCAGTGGCTCTAGGTCGGCAATATCGACATGTTCATTGATCTGATGGATTGTGGCATTCAATACACCAAGTTCCAGAACTTGTGCACCTGTAGGCGCAATAAAGCGGCCATCTGAGGTGCCACCCGAAGTCGAGAGTTCGGTTTCAGTTCCTGCCACATTCAGAATCGCGGTTTTAGCTGCATTTACCAGTTCACCGACTGGTGTCAGGAATGGCATGCCAGATAAAGTCCAGGAAATGTCATAATCCACACCATGACGATCCAGAATTTCCAGGGTACGTGCTTTGAGTTCTTCCGCGGTCACTTCAGTTGAATAACGCCAGTTGCACAATAGGTTCATGGTGCCGGGAACAACATTGGTTGCGCCTGTACCCGAATTGATATTGGAAATCTGGAAGGTCGTCGCCGGGAAATATTCGTTGCCATGATCCCAGACTGTGTCGCACAGTTCAGCAATGGCTTTAGAAGCGGTATGAATCGGATTCACGGCCAGATGCGGATAAGCCACATGACCTTGTTTGCCTTTGACTGTAAGGTTGGCATTTAATGAACCACGACGGCCATTTTTGACAATATCGCCCAGTTTGTTAGTACTTGACGGTTCACCGACCAGACACCAGGTAATTTTCTCATTGCGCGCTTCCAGTGTTTCAATCACTTTCACCGTACCATTAATCGATGGGCCTTCTTCATCTGAAGTAATCAGGTAGGCAATCGAACCTTTATGATTCGGATATTTTTCAACAAAACGTTCTGTTGCAACTACCATGGCTGCCAACGCGGTCTTCATATCGGCACTGCCACGACCATAAAGTTTGCCTTCACGGATTTCTGGTAAAAATGGATCTGAGTTCCAGGCATCCAGATTCCCTGTTGGCACGACATCAGTATGGCCAGCAAAACAGAAGACCGGACCTTCTGTGCCTTTGCGTGCCCAGATATTATCTACATCTTCAAAGCGCATGGATTCAATATTGAAACCAATCTTCTTTAAACGTTCAGCCATGATGTTCTGGCAGTCATGATCAATCGGTGTGACAGAAGGCTGACGTAATAGTTGCAGGCTTAAATCGAGGGTAGCGGAAGAGCTCATACGGTATTCAACAGTCGATAATTTTTTCGGTTCTATAATAGGCGAATATAGGCTTGAATGTGAACGACTGATATAAAAAAACCCTATCTGGGATAGGGTTCTGTGAGCGTTTAGGAAAAAACTAGTTTTGACGGATTTCGTCAGAGGTTTTTTCAGCAGTATTGGTTACCGCATCGCCAGCCTTAGACACATCTTTGCCCATGCCTTTTACGGTGTTACAGCCAGTCAATACAAAAGCTATCATTAATGAAGCAGCAAGAATTTTTTTCATCATCATCTCCGTATAATCAATAATAAAATTATTATGATGTGGGACTTAGAGTAGAAAATATACGCCCTAAAAAATATGTGGTTTTCATAGTGCTTCGGTTAATAAATGTAATGCTTTATAGGGGCTTATGCGATGGATGCTGGATCAGCACCGGATTGCGATACATATAAAAGTCATTACTATCGACCTTTTTATAGAGGCCATCCGTCCACCAGATCGCAGTTGAACTGCTCGGCCGGGCTTGCGGATAAATCCATTCATGTCGTTGCAGACGATAGAAACCGTGCTGTGCAGCAGGAATATGCTGTCCCCATACGCCCAGACGACGCTCGGTATTGATCCATGAGGGAATTGGCTGATCGGCATGATGTGTAGGCAAATATAGCTGTCCCTTGAGGACGCAATACCGTTTTTGAATGGGATGCTGCAAAGCCTCATCAAACTGGAATTGTTTTTGTGTGAAATGTTTCATTTTTCTGATTAAAGTATCGGTGCGGTTCAGGCCATACCAATGCGGCAGACTAAAATCGGCTTCGGCCAGATAATACTTCAATGCCACTTCCCAATGTTCAATTTGTCCTGTAGCAGTATTCAATAGCAGAAAATCCAGCTCACCCAAGGTCTTGGCACCCTCAATTTTTTGCAGACTATGGCCAAGCAGTCGATAGGGGTGATAAGCATCATCGAGTAACCAGAACCAGACCAGCATTTCAAAACGCAGCCCTAAACGCGTGCTTTTTAGTTGCTGCACAAATTCGATTAATTCTTCTGGATGCTGATCAAGAAATTCCAAGCGTGGATGATAACGGCTAAGATGTTGCTGCCAGGTTTGGCTGTCATGCAGTTCAAAACGATGTATGAGCTCAAGTTCATCTGGAACATGGGACAAGATATTCGGACTGCCAACAGCAAATGCCAGTTGACGCACCAGAGGATGTTGATAACGTTGCCATGCTTCTACAAGATTTTGGTTTAAATTGGAAAAGGGCATAGTACAACCTGTGAAAAGTGCAGAAATACAACGGACAGTATCGGAAAACGCTTTATACTACCTGAATTCTGCGGCTAGGGTTGATGTATGAAAGTGTTGTTTTGGCGAAGTCTGGTGGTGCTGTTTGTGATCCTGGGCTTTATCGGTGCAATCCTGCCGGGTATGCCAACAACGGTCTTTTTGATTCTGGCGGCCTGGGCGGCATCCAAAGGCTGGCCGCAAATGGATGACTGGTTATTGAATCATCCTAAATATGGTCCGACCTTAAGAGATTGGCGCGCGCATGGTACTGTACCGCGTAAGGCCAAATGGCTGGCCAGTATCATGATGCTGATCAGCGGGATCATCATGCTGTTTACCACAGCGCCCTTGGCCGTAAAAGCCTTTACCAATGTTACTATGCTGATCGTCGCGATCTGGTTATGGCGACGCCCTGAACCGAATCAGATCATTATTCAGCAAAATACAGTCGACCCAGAAAAGACAGATCTACAAACTCCGCAATCTGTAGATAGCAAATTAAACCCTATAGAGCCAAATAAAATAGAGTCTGAGAATAACAAGTCATGAATACCTTGCATCTGGATCAAGCCGATATCCTGATTGATCTTGCCCAACAAAAGCTGTATCTGCCCAATCTAAACAAGCAATATCTGATTTCCAGTGGCAAAAATGGCATTGGTGAAACTGAAAATAGTGGCAAGACTCCTCGTGGCTGGCACAAGATTGCTGAAAAGTTTGGTCAGAATGCTCCCTTAAATAGTGTATTTGTCGCACGTCAGGCGACGGGTGAAATTTATAATGCCGAATTGGCAGCGGAATTTCCGCAGCGTGACTGGATCCTGACGCGCATTTTATGGCTGAGTGGCCTTGAAGCTGGTTTTAATCAAGGCGAGGGCTGCGATACCTATCAGCGTTATATCTATATTCATGGCACACCAGAAACTGAAAAGATGGGAGAGCCGCTGTCGCACGGCTGTATCCGTATGCGTAATCCAGAGGTCGCTGAATTATTTGACCTGATCAGTGAGAATGCACTGGTTTATATCTCTGAACAGGAATTGGATCTGGAAATGCTGAATGTGCAACACACTGAATAACATAACGGATCGATTTAAAGTCATGTGAAAATGATTTTGTTTTTATGCACTGGATTAGGTTAATGGAGGCAGTAAAAAAGATTGATTAATCTGATCCCGATCGTATTTTTATCGCATGGAATGGGTTAAATGATTATTTGAAGCTTAGATTTACTGGCATTTTCTGAATAAAAATAAATGCCAGTTGCAAGATTACATGAACACAACGTCGAGTATTTTAAAGCTTTGTATAATCCTTAATCAGAATTGCAATACATCGTATGATTAAGACTGAAACTTCGCAGGGTAAAACACAAAATTTCGCTTCAATTTTGATTTTGAAAATTAAAAAATTTCGGTAGAGACTTAAAAAATAAACAAAAAGTGTTGTTTTTTTTAACAAACAACCTATTTTTTAATCACTCACACCTAAAAAGTGGAAAACATTCCGAAAAGCGTTTGACAGGCTGTGCAGATTCTCTATAATGCACCCATCAAACGATGATAGACGTTTAGAAAGGGCGCTTAGCTCAGTTGGTAGAGCGTCTGCCTTACAAGCAGAATGTCGGCGGTTCGATCCCGTCAGCGCCCACCAAGCTCTTTCATGTTGAGACCTTATAGTTGCAGCGGTAGTTCAGTTGGTTAGAATACCGGCCTGTCACGCCGGGGGTCGCGGGTTCGAGCCCCGTCCGCTGCGCCACTTTAAGATCTTGATTTTCGTTTGCCACAATAGCGACATTGTGTAAATGCAGCGGTAGTTCAGTTGGTTAGAATATCGGCCTGTCACGCCGAGGGTCGCGGGTTCGAGCCCCGTCCGCTGCGCCATTTATACGATAGACCTTTTGAGGGCGCTTAGCTCAGTTGGTAGAGCGTCTGCCTTACAAGCAGAATGTCGGCGGTTCGATCCCGTCAGCGCCCACCAGATTCTTTTGCGATGCAGCGGTAGTTCAGTTGGTTAGAATACCGGCCTGTCACGCCGGGGGTCGCGGGTTCGAGCCCCGTCCGCTGCGCCATTTCAAAAGAAATTAAATTGAGGTCCCTGAGCCTGAATTTAATAAACTAAAGATTGACACTCTTTATCAGGGCGCTTAGCTCAGTTGGTAGAGCGTCTGCCTTACAAGCAGAATGTCGGCGGTTCGATCCCGTCAGCGCCCACCAGATTCTTACGATGCAGCGGTAGTTCAGTTGGTTAGAATACCGGCCTGTCACGCCGGGGGTCGCGGGTTCGAGCCCCGTCCGCTGCGCCATCCTAAGATGAGAAGCTTGGATTCCTGAGATCTGAGTTTTCAAGATACCAAGACTATATTCCTTGTTGGTCTTGCGTCATTTAAAACAACACTGTTGTTTTCTCAGGGCGCTTAGCTCAGTTGGTAGAGCGTCTGCCTTACAAGCAGAATGTCGGCGGTTCGATCCCGTCAGCGCCCACCATATCTTCTTGCTTCAACGCTATTTATTCCTTAGAATCTGATTCTATTATAATAATATTAAGATTTCACGACCATGAGAAATCCCTATCAGCGCAAAGCCGCGACCAAATCCCAAAAAACTGCTTTCGATCCTCAACAGCTTTATAAGCAATATATTGAAGCCATTGTTGCCAATGCTGGCATTTTTGCACTCTACCAAGATGGCTGGGCCTTATGTGCCACGCCGACCGGACAACGCGCATTTGCCTGCTGGCAAAGTAAAGGTCTGGCTCGACTGCTGATTAAAGACAATTGGGCAAATTACGAGATTCAGGAAATTGGTCTCAAGGATTTTGTAGAGAAAGTCATTCCCTTTTTACGTCAGGAAAGTACCATTGTTTCGCTTGATCTGACCCCGGAAGGACAGAATATTCTGGTGGCACCGGAAAAATTATTACTCGATATTAAAAATTATCTGTATCAGATTTATGTGCAAAAACCTGATCTGTTTAAAAATCCGGATATGCCTTTGCCTAGGCAGATCCGTTTAAATTAAATTTATTGTTTTTAAAACAGCTTGTTTATTGGAACAATGAATATTCATTCAGTAGCCAGCCACTTATCAAAGCAAAATATTCGCGTAACCAGGAATTATAGCGAACATTCTGGGGTGTGCTGGCACTCAGGCTGATGACTTGTTGATAACCCTGATGTCTGGCAATGGCACGGGCACGAGGGCTATGAAAATCGCTAGTGACAATCGCAATGGGCTCATTTCGATCAATATGTTGCTGTTTTAGGATTGCCTGAGAATATTGCAGGTTCTGTTGGGTACTTCTGCTTTGATCTTCTAAGCTAATGGGGTTTTTGAGCTGCGGATAGTTCCTATGGATATAACTTTGCATTACTTCAGCTTCGCTCTGTCTCTCCCGGAAATTTCGTCCACCGGTCATAATGATTAAAGTATTCGGATATCGTTCTGCATATTTTGCTGCGGTATCCAGACGATTTTTTAAGATGGGTGAGGGCTGACCCTGATTAATACCACTACCTAATACTAAAATCGCTGCAGCAGGCCGTGCCGGAATATTCGGGTTAATTGACATCTGGATATAAGCGAAGAAAGCCGCGACACTGATGATCCAGAATAGAAATCCGCCCCAGAGACTGTTCCAGAACAAGGTTCTGAATCGGGAATTTTGTTTCCAGCGCTGAATAGATGAAAAAAACAAGGCATACAGGATGAGTGCCACCCCAATGAAGATCGACAGGGCAATAGCAAAATGCCTCTGACCTTGGCTCAGTAACCAGACGCTATTGATACATAGGATCAAACCACAGATCAGGCTAAGACTTCGTTTAAGTTGATTGAGCATTCAGGGTTCCTTTTTTTCTTATTCATATTCTTATTATTGCTTTTGTATCTTCAATAAAAACCGGGCCATTGAGCCCGGTTTTTAGCATATCAGGTTATCTTAATATACATCACGGCGATAACGTCCATCCAGGCGTAATTGATCTAGCATTGTTTCACCGAGAATCTCGGTCAGGGCCTGATCCACATCGCTGGCCATACCATTGATGCTACCGCAGACATAAATCACTGCACCTTGAGCAATCCAGGCTTTCAGTTCTTCAGCCTGTTCACGCAATTTGTGATGTACATAGACTTTTTCCTGCTGGTCGCGAGAAAACGCAAGATCGAGACGTTTCAGGGTTCCCATTTGCAGCCAGGCCTGAATGGTTTCTTCAAAGAAGAAGTCATGTTCACGCTGACGTTCACCGAAGATCAGCCAGTTCTGGCTATAGTCCTGACGGTTACGCGCACTGAGCAGGCTTAATAATCCCGCAATCCCGGTACCATTACCAATACAGATAATCGGGCGGTTGTCATCAATCAGGTGGAAAGATTCATTGCTGCGAATACGCAGTGCAATTGGCGTATTGAGAGCCGCATGCTGGGTCAGCCAGCCTGAACCCAATCCCAGATTACCACTAGCATCGGTTTGCTGACGTACCACCAGACGTAAAACCTGCTGGCTTGGAATACTGGCAATGGAGTATTCACGTGTTGCCAAAACCGGTAATTGCGTGAGGAGCTGATCCAGAGAATCAAAAGGTTCAGCCTGAGTCAGATCACGATCCCAGAGGGCCTGTTCAATATTCTGTTGCATAGAAGGTACTTGTGTACCCGCTGCTATCTGGTGCTTTTGCATAAATGCATGAATATGTTCTGGGCTATTCCCTGGTTGAACCTCTGCAATATCACCTGCTTGCCAGATGGCTTCATGCTCAGGGGTCAGTTCGATATTGAAGGCAGGCGCACCTAGACTACCAGGATTGAGGACTTCACGTTTACTCAGGTTCCAGTGATCAAAGGTCTTATCGATACTCATCGCTTGTAGTTCAAGTCGAGTGACTTGTGCCAGCGCACTATTCCATTGCTGGATATGCTCGTTATTGGCATTGTCGACTTCAATCGTATTGAATAGCTGCTGGGCACCATTCTGTTTTAACCACTGATCAATACGGTGACCAAAACTGCAATAGCTGTCTGGATATTCCTGAGAACCCAAGGCCAATACCGCATAACTTAAATGACTGAGATCAGCTTGAGCAGACAGGATTTTTTTCTCAAAAGAAGAGGCTAAATCCGGCGCTTCGCCCGTGCCATAGGTACTGGCAACAAATAATACCTGTTCGGTTTGCAGTAAATCGGCAAGCGTCAGTTGCTGTACTGGCTTGACGGTTACCGGTTGACGCGCTTCTTGCAGGGCAGTCGCTGTACGCCAAGCCAGTTGCTCAGAAACCCCTGTTTGTGAGGCATAAGCAATGAGCCACGGTTTGGCATTTTCATCCAGGTTCACTGCAGTCGCACCCTGACGTGCTGCAAGCGTTAAGCGTTTCTGTTTGCGACGTTTCAGATAGAGCATCCAGCCGGTTACAAAGAACAACGGCATCAACAAGGCTGCGACCATGGCAAAGAACTGGTAGATCGGGCCGAAGAAGCTGCCACGATGTACCGGTAACATGCTACTCATGATCTTTTCATTGAGCTTTTTGTCTTCATACAGCTCGACTTCGGTAAATTCAGCTGTCCGGTAATTATAAGTGGCACTGTTTCGTGCACGTTCATGTTGAGCGATCGGATCGACGAAGTTCAGTTGCATTTCGCCATCCGGTTTTTTCGGAAGGTTAAACGTTACGGTAGAATACTTATCTGAAAATTCAGTGTTAAAGCCAATCCAGCTCTGGTCTAGCGCACGGGCAGTAGCTTCAGGGCTGAGACCTTCACGGCCTTCACCACCAGCACCGCGTTCGCCTCGTACTTCACCTTCGGCACGCGGACCACGTTCACCGCCTGGACGTCCTTCACCACGGTTATTGCCGGCATTGGCCTGCATTTCCGGTTGCGGGCGTTCCACACCCAGCACTTTAAACATGCCATTGCGCCACCAGTCATAAGACCAGTACAGACCGGTACAGGCCAGAATCAGGTAGAAAATCACCACCCAGGTTCCCACAACAGCGTGCAGATCCCAGATAAAATTACGGCCTTTCAGTTGAGGTTTTACAAAGAACCATTGCTTGATCGAATGACGTTTCGGCCAGCGCAGGTATAGACCTGACAAGACAAAAAAGATCAGCATCAGGGTACAGGCACCGGTAATCTGTTTACCTACTGGACCAACCGTCAAATTACGATGCAGTTGCTGAATAAACTGGAAAAACTCCCGACCCTTAATCTCTGGTAAGACTTCCGCAGTATACGGGTTGATCATGATGTTCTGACCACGCCGTGCGCCTTCTTTAGCGACATTCACGGTACTCGAAGCACTTGGATCTTGTGCCACGGTAATACTGTTGATCTTCATGTCAGGCGCAGTACGGTTAAAGTGCTGATACAGCTCGGCAGGCGTGAGTTTGTCACGTTGCTGAACCTGAACCGTATAACTGTCGCTATTCATCCATTTTAATATTTGTTGTTCATAGGAATAGATTGCGCCAGTGACCCCCATTATCGAGAGGATTAAACCTGCTGTAATCCCCAGAAACCAGTGGATTTGGAAAAATGTCTTTTTAAACATGGTCGTCAGATTAAGGGTGAGATCTATAAAAGTGGCAAAATTATAACTGAAGTTTAAGCTCGAATTATAGGTGTTGAGGATAATATTTATTCTCATTATCATTTATTGTTTTGAGATTAAAAAAACCTCCATGCCGGGACAGGAGGTTTTTCACTGAAGAAAGAACAGTTTAGATTTGTTTTGCTGCGCCGACTTCTGCTTCCAGATGCTTGCGAATCGTGGCGAAAGAGAAGTTTTTGCTGTCCAGACGTTTCGGCAGGATATATGCACCTTGCTGGCCTTTTACCTTGAAATTGACCAACATGAATTCTGGTGTGTTGTACCATTCATAGATGTCTTTCCAGCTAATCGCCCCAACACCTTCTTGCATGCCCATTTTCTGACGCATCACGATGCCATGTGGTTGTACGCCCAGGCGAACACCTTTGATTTCCTGTACCGGAAATTCATTCATCTTGCGTTTAACATACCATTCCAGACCAAAGGTACGGATCAGGAAATACAACACCACACAGACAATGGCCACCCAGCAGAACACGGTAGAATAGTTCTTCAGGAGCAGAATGCCCAGAATAGAAAGTGCAACAACAGCACCCATGATCAGCCATGCTTTCATGCCAATTTTATTGGTACTACGCCAGATCACCAGCTGAGCATGACGCTGCTCGGCTTCTGAAATTTCATAGTTCACAGGCTGTAGGGTATAAGCGTATAAATTTTTCGCGGTCATAATGAAATTAGCAGATTTTAAACTGTAAAAAGTTTAGCACTAATTGTACCAATTCAGTGAGTATATTGTTCCAAAATCAGCCAAATTATAATGAACCTAATTCAGTTGCCTGTTCATCACGCTCATGGCTCAAACTTTGTTTCAGTTGGCTCAACTGCTTTAAAATACTGAACATTAAAGACAGCTGCTGCAAAATGATCAGGGATTTCTGATCTTGCTCCTGATCTTGAGCCAGGCGCTGTCGAATATGAGCAATCATATTTTGCGCACTTAAATCGGGCATTTCATCTCGTAACAATGCACCACGAATGTTCTCGAGTGCTTTGTCCAATAAATTCAGAATGTCCTGATCTTCAATTTTTTCCCGGTGTGCACCCAGTGCGGCAATATAACTGATAAAAGTATGGTTCAGACAAAGGAACTCAAAGGCTAGTGATTTTTGTACCGGATCAATATCTGGTTCAGTGGCCAGTGTCGAAATCAGTGAAGCCACCTCGGCATCGGTATTATGGGCCGCACGGCGCACAATCCGATATTTCAGGCCATTATTACGTCCCGATTTATACTGCTCGATTACTTCACTCAAATAATCTGCTTCTGCCTGCAAGCTGCGTTTGATACTGCGCGGCAAACGTCGGAACTTCCAGTCTGGAAAAATAAAGCTGACGCCGAACCAGGCAATCGCACAGCCAATCAAGGTGTCGATCATACGCGGGATGGCCGCGGCATAGCCCATACCGTCCAGATTGAAGTTGATTAGGGCTAAAATCGTGATAAAGGCGGTGGCCTGTGCATACTGTTTACTGCGCAATTCAAAGAACAGAATTCCACTTAGTACCAGAAGCAATAATTGTCCTTCGATGGACGGCACAAAATATAAAATGGCATAACCGAGGATAATACCGACCAACGTACCGATAATACGCAGACGTAAACGCCGTTTGGTGGCGTTAAAGTTGGGCTGGCTGACAAAGAGTGCGGTCAATAAAATCCAGTAACCATATTCAATATTGCTGACCTGTACGAAGATATAGCTGATCAGCAGCACAATCGACAGGCGAATGGCATGCCGGAACAGCACCGACTCGGGCGTCAAATGCTGTTTAATCCGAATCTTGATGTCATCCCAGCCTTTCAGGTCATCATCTCTGAGCTGGTTTTCGATATGTTTGAAACGCTCGGACTTGATATTTTGCTCGGTTTCCAGGTTGCGTAACTGGGCATCAATCGATTTCAGGTTTTGAAACAGCGCAAACAGGGCACTGATCCAGACCTGATCATAATGCTGCTCCTGACGTAACTTATCCAGAGACTGTCTCAGGTTGTCAAACGCATGCTTGAAGCGCTGGTTATGTACATAAGGTTTGCGCATCAGCAAACTTTCACTCAGGTCCTTACAGGCTTTGCCCTGAATTGACATGATGCGCTGGAAGCGGAACAGGATATCGCTATGCTGGAAAATCTTGGCCAGTTTCTGATAATCAATATGCGCTGAATCGGCACGTTCATGAATATCCTGCGCGACAAAATAATATTGCAGGCTGCGACGGGTGTCTTTTTGCCCACGGTCGCCTTTCAGGCGGGTCAGGAGAGCCGTTTTCATTTCATTAAAAATCGCAATCAGTTTGCCGTTTTCAAGCGAGAGTTCAATCATGCTCTGCTGATAGCTTTTCGGCGTCATGTCCACATCAAACAGATTGGACTTAGCATATAAAAAGTTACCGAGCGCAGAATAGGAAATGGCAAGCTTGTCTTGCGCCAACCGGGCAGGGAAAATCAGGAAGCTGATGGTCGACAGCAGACCGTACCACATCGCGCCGATGACCAATAAACCAGCCTGTTTATACCATTCATCAAACAGCTCCACCCCGAGCATGGAATAAACGGAAATCACCAGACAGCCGTAGGAAATCGTGGCATAGCGTCGCCCTAGTGAACCCAGCAAAATCAGGGCAATACAGGACACAATTAAGGCCAAGGCAAACAGCAAGGGATAAGGAAAAAGCAGATATACGCCTACTGCCGTAATAAAGAAGCCAATGTAGGTGTAGAGCAGATTTAAAATCCGCACCGAAAAGCGGTCATCAATATCGCTTAAACCGGCTGCAACCACCCCTAAAGTCAATGGGATCGTCATCAATTGTTGTCCCATAAAATAGGGAACAAAGGCGGTACCTGCAAATGCCGTCATCATGCGCAGGTTATACATCAAGGTCGTGTTATAGGTGGTTTGCTTGAGACGAGTGAGCCAAGATTTCAAAGGTCGTCCTTTATACTGCAGTCTTAGAGCTGAATCTGAATAGGCTAATGAAAATAGTATATTTATAAATCTTCATTTCAGGCTAAATCATACTATGCACTGTGTTAATTTGTCTGCATATTAGCGCTTTAAATCTTCATGCTTATGACATCGAATAAAATAGTACAACAACCTTATGCCATGTCCTGGATTGTTTTGCTGGCGACCTTAAGTGCACTCGGGCCTTTATCCATTGATATGTATCTTTCGGCCTTACCGGCTATGGCAGCAGATTTTGGTGTCAGTACCCAAATGGTTTCCAATAGCTTGCCGGCTTATTTCTTCGGTCTGGCGATCGGGCAACTGATTTATGGTCCGATCAGTGACCGGATTGGACGTAAACCGCCACTGTATTTTGGGCTGTGTTTATACATTGTGGCAAGTTTGCTGTGTGTCTTTGCGCAGGATGAATGGAGCCTGATCGCTGCACGAATTCTGCAAGCTCTCGGTGGCTGTGTCGGGGTGGTCATGGCACGCGCTGCAATTCGCGATCGTCTGGATATGCATTCAGCAGCTCAGGCCTTTGCCAGCATGATGATTGTGACCGCCATTGCGCCAATCATTGCTCCAAGTCTGGGGGCCTGGGTGTTGATGTTTTATGAATGGAACGTGATCTTCTTGGTGTTGATGGGCTGCGGTCTGTTGAGTCTAGCCTGTGTACACTTTCTTTTTAAAGAAACCCTGGAGCCAGAACGCCGTCTCAAGCTGAACTTTCAACAGGTTATAAGTTTGTACCGGTGCATTTTTCAAGATCCCAGCTTTCGACGCCCGCTCTATGCCGGCTGTTTTTCCGGTGCGGTGATGTTCTGTTATATCAGCGCTTCTTCGACTATTCTGATGGATCGTTATCAACTGACCGAGCAGCAGTTTGCTTATGCCTTTGGTGCCAATGCTTTCGGCATCATGCTGTTTTCGACCTTGAATAAACGTCTGGCTGGACGATTCTCGATATTGCAGCGCCTGAAAATCGGCACCTGCCTGCAGTTTGCCGGTGTATTAGGGTTAATCTTGCTGGGCTGTCTGGACGTCGATTCTGTGCTCTGGGTGTTGTTAGGCATGTTTATTGTGGTGGCATCTATCGGGTTTACTGGTCCGAATGCCATGGCTTTGGCAATGGCTGAACAGGGCGAGCGGGCAGGAACTGCCAGTGCGATTATGGGCAGTATGCAATTTGTCTGTGGTTTATTGGGCGGTGTATTACTGAATTTTCTGATCTGGCATGCTTTGTTGAATATGGCCTTGATCATGCTGGTTTTTGTCGGTATTTCCGCTTGGGCGATTTTTAAAATAAAGATGCCAATCTTGCAAAATGCATAGATGCTGGGCGTTCTCTAATATATTAAAAATGCTGGATCGAACAGAGGGCTAAGCAAGTTGGCTTAGCCCTGCTTGCATCACTCATCTATAAACACGGCAAATTCTTCTACGGGAACGCGCGGGGTAATAAAGCTGTTAATAATTTGCTCTGGGTCGGCATAACCCAGTGCCATACCGCAGACCAGCTCTTCATCATCGGGTGCGCCGACCAGATCAAGCACGATCGGGTGAAAGTGATTCCAGGCTGCCTGCGGGCAGGTATCCAGACCACGGGCTTTTGCGGCCAGCATGACATTCTGGATCATCATAGAAACATCCATTTTGGAACCGATCGCCAAAGAACGATGTACGGTAAAGAACAGGCCGACAGGTGCATCAAATAATTCAAAATTACGCAGTTGCTGACGCGCCATTTTTTCCTTTTCACCTTTTTGAATATTCAGCAAGCCATATAAACCCCAGCCATTTTCACGACGACGTTCAATAAATGGCGAGATCCATTGTTCAGGATAATAGGCAAAAGTTTCCTGATACTGCTGTGACAATTCTGGATTTGCATAGATTTGCATTTGTGCCTGACAGACACGTTGCACGAGTTCATCGCGCTTTTTGCCTGTTACCACATATACCCTCCAGGGTTGGGTATTGGTTCCTGAAGGTGCGCGGCTGGCCACCGCCAGAATCTCTTTTAAGGTGTCTGTACTAACGGGGGTATTTAAAAAAGCACGCACTGAATGGCGAGAAGTGATGGTGTGATCTACAGCATGAACAAGATTTTGATCCATTATGGGGTCCAGTCGAATATCCTTATTGAGTTTGTAATGACTATAAACTAAACAAACAGAACGGGGGATAGGAAAATTTCATTCTCAGCCGGCTGCAAAAAACAATTTGTCAGCAAAATGACTTGAGGAATGAAATTTCGCATTCTTTTAGCTAAACATAAATCGCCTCAGTGATAGCAATCGATTTACCCATAATGTTGGTCTTTGATTTAAAAAATGGCTTAAAACCCAAGTGCTTGAACCATTCAACAATAACAATTTCAAACAGAGAACTGATTTATTTTGACTGCAAATCAAGATAATTTAATTTCAAGATCCCTGTTTCATTCCGTGTCGAGTAAAAGATTAATATTTTTTTTGAATTAAAATATAGATTAATCTTCATATAAAAATGAGAATTTATAATTATTTTTTATAGGTAAATTAACTATTGCTAATAAAAAGAAATAAAACTTGATACAAAGAAACAGCATAATGTACGACTTTTCATCTTAATTCATGCATTTTGTGATTAAGATCTGTTTTAAATAACGCGATTCCAGATGGCTTGAATGAAGTCTTTAGGTTGAAAGCACTCATCAAGCACTGAATGTTTTTTTGAGCTTAAAACACAGTTTTTTTACCAACATGCGCGTCTGTTTGAAAATTGTCTGCAATTTTCCAACAGACTGAGTATCGGAATAGAAAAGGTGTTGCTTTTATAAATCTCTCATTTGTTGAATATGATCGTGATGATGATATTCATAAGTTTAAAAGAGATGATAAATCGGTTTGTTTTTCTAATAGTGATAGATCAAATCAGGATATTTCCAGATAAAGATCTAATGAGCGAGCTAGAGATCTAGCGCACTCCCTCACTTTTAGAACAATAAAAAATTCAAAATCATCTTGGGCAAAAAATTATGGATTTTACTTTTAACGCATTTTATACCTTGATTGCCGCAGTCATTGTTTTGTTACTCGGCCGATTCCTGGTTAATAAAATCGATTTTTTAAGACGTTACAATATTCCTGAGCCGGTTGCGGGCGGTTTGGTTGCGGCGATTATCTCATTGCTGGTGCATTCATTGTGGGGATATAGCATCACCACCAGTGCAGAACTACAAACCAGCTTTATGCTGATTTTCTTTGCTTCGATTGGTCTGAGTGCCAACTTTTCCAAGTTGCGTGAAGGTGGGATCGGTCTGGTTATTTTCCTGTTTGCTGTTTCGGCTTTCATTATTTTGCAAAATGCGGTCGGCATGAGTCTGGCAACATTATTGGGTATTGACCCGTTGATTGGCCTGATTGCAGGCTCAGTTACCTTAACCGGTGGTCATGGTACTGCGGGTGCATGGGGGGAAATTTTTGAAGTTGAACATGGTATTCAAGGTGCTTTGGCACTAGGTATGGCCAGTGCGACTTTTGGATTGATTATCGGCGGTATTATTGGCGGACCTTTAGCCAAGTTGCTGATCAACCGTTATAACCTGGCGACTGCGCGTACCGATCAGCAAATTGAAACGCGTGACAATACGCCAATGGACAGCACCACCAGCGAATATGTACCGTTTGAATATCCGCATCAGGTGCGTTTAATTACCGCTGATAATGCAATCACGACCTTGGGTCTATTTGCAGGCTGTTTGGCTTTTGCAGAGTTTATGACGGGTTTCAGTAAAGGTACTGCATTTGAACTGCCAACATTTGTCTGGGCATTGGCGGGTGGTGTCATCCTGCGTAATGTACTGGAAGGTGTTTTCAAAGTTCAGATTTTCGATCGCGCGATTGATGTGTTTGGTAATGCTTCATTGTCGCTGTACTTGGCGATGGCATTGTTATCATTGAAATTATGGCAATTGGCTGACCTTGCAGGACCACTGATGGTAATTCTGGGTGCACAGACCATCACCATGGCTTTGTATGCCGGTTTTGTAACTTTCCGCATCATGGGTAAAAACTACGATGCTGCGGTACTTGCAGCAGGGCATTGTGGTTTCGGTATGGGCGCAACGCCAACAGCGGTTGCCAATATGCAGGCGATTACCAATATGTATGGTGCGTCGCATAAGGCCTTCCTGATTGTTCCATTATGTGGTGCGTTCTTCGTTGACTTAATCAATGCTACTGTTATTCAGATGATTTTGAAGTTTTTTGCATAATTTTTATGCCTGATACGATGAGTCATAGGCTCATAAGGATGTGACATGAATGATCAGTTAAATGAAACCTTACTCGGCTGGATTAATGCCCTGAATGGCCCTTTATGGGATTTTCTGGTGGTGTTTCTGGTCGCAGTCGGTATTTTCTACACGATCATGACGGGTGCAGTACAAATTCGTTTGTTCTGGCACAGCATGAAAGTCATGAAAAATAGCCGTGGCAAGGTTCAGGATACGCACGGCATTACCCCGTTTCAGGCCTTTGTCACTGGACTGGCAAGCCGGGTCGGTGTGGGCAATGTCGCGGGTGTCGCCATTGCGATTGCGATTGGTGGCCCCGGTGCCGTGTTCTGGATGTGGTTTACTGCCTTTTTGGGCATGAGTTCTGCTTTTGTTGAATCCTCTTTGGCACAGTTGTTTAAGGTGCGAGATAACAAAAACCAGCAATTCCGTGGTGGTCCAGCTTATTACATTACTCAAGGCCTGAAACAGAAATGGCTCGGGATTGTCTTTGCGATTGCATTGATCACGACTTATGGTTTTGTCTTCAATGCAGTTCAGGCCAATGCCATTACCGGAGCAACCTCTCATGCTTGGGGCTGGGATCAGGCGAACCTGATTCTGCCATTAGGCGGCCTGAATCTGGAAATTTCCTGGGTCGGATTGTTTCTGGTCTTGATGACTGCGGTGATCATTTTTGGCGGGATTAAACGGATTGCGAAAGTTGCGGAAAGCTTTGTGCCGTTTATGGCTGTGCTTTATCTGGCTGTGGCTTTGTATATTGCGGTCATCAATTACGATCTGCTCCCATCCATCTTCCAGCTCATTTTCAGTAAAGCCTTTGAATTTGAAGCCGCCGCTGGTGGATTCTTTGGCGCCATGGTATCTATGGCGATGATGATGGGCATCAAGCGTGGTCTGTTCTCTAACGAGGCAGGGATGGGTTCGGCACCGAATGCTGCTGCAGCTTCCGATGTCAAACATCCGGTCAACCAGGGTCTGGTACAGATGCTCGGAGTATTTGTAGATACCTTTGTGGTGTGTTCATGTACCGCGATTATTATTCTGGTTTCGGGTCTGTATGAAAATGCAGGATTTGAAGGCGTGACCTTGACCCAGATGGCGCTTGAAAGCCAGATTGGTGCTTGGGGTGATGACTTCCTGGCTTTGATTCTGTTCCTGTTTGCCTATTCTTCGATTATTGGTAACTATGCCTATGCCGAAGGAAACGTCCAGTTCATCAATAACAATAGCCGGGTGATGTTGATTTTCCGCTTATTTGTATTGGTCATGGTGTATTTCGGTTCTATCGCCAGTGTGCCATTGATCTGGAATATGGCAGATCTGTTCATGGGTGTCATGGCAAGCATCAACCTGATCGCAATCCTGTTGCTGATGCCATTCTTGCTGATGCTACTCAAAGACTATACTGGTCAGTTGAAGCGTGGTGTGAAAGAGCCTGAATTTAAACTGGATAACCATCCTAAATTTAAAGACAAGGTCAAATCAGATATCTGGTAAGACTTGAAGCAAAAAGCCCCGATCATTCGGGGCTTTTTTTGTGCCAAAGTTTTATTTAAAAGAAATTTAAATAACTTTGATAAAGCACAAAGCCTAAAATCAGGCTGAACCAGACCGGTAGTTTTGAGCGTAGCAGAGCAATCATCACCGCGACAAAGACCAGGTCGGAGCCATAACTAAAATAACATTGTGAAAGATCCAGCAATAAATACAGTAACAGTCCTACTACCGCAGCATTGATGCCCATCACCGCCTGATGAATATGGCGCTGCTGCATCAACCATGACCAGTAAGGCAAGGTGGCAAAAATCAGAAAAAATGAAGGTAAAAATATGGTGCAGGTCGCTAGCACTGCATTCAGCCAGACATAAGGCGTCCAAGGCAGTAAAGCACCGATATAACTGGCAAAACTGAATAAAGGTCCCGGCATCAGTTGGGCAAATGCATAGCCAAGATCAAAAGATTGCGCACTCACCAAACCGGTTGTGACAAAGTCCTGATGTAACAAAGGCAGAATCACATGACCGCCACCAAACACCAGCGAGCCAGTCTGATAGAAATTGGAAAAAAATTGCAGCTCCGATTCACCCCATAATTTGCCTGCTAAGGGCAGCAGCAAAAATGGCAAGATAAATGCTAGCAGCCAATAGGGTGCAGCGGCAGATCGAATATATGGCGAGCTGATTGCCGTTTTGTTAATTTCTTTGGGTTTCGAATCTGAGTGGGAAAAATGTCCAGCCAAGAGTCCACAGATTGCGCCCAGTATAATGACCAGAATCTGGTTAAAACTTACTGAAACGACTATCAGTAATGCGACAGAGAGGATTAAGACAGCGTATTGCCAAACCGTTTTACAGAAGCTTCTCAGCATTTGCCAGAATGCCCAGGCGATGACAGAAAATACAATTAACTGGATGGTATGAAAGCTGTTTGAGTTTAAAATATGAAAATAGCTTTGACCCAATAACGCCACCAAGGTCATCAGAATCATTGAGGGCAGGGTAAAACCCAGCCATGCGATTACGGCACCAGTATAGCCCCGTTGCAGATAACCGATCGACAGCCCCACCTGACTGCTGCTCGGCCCGGGTAAAAGTTGCGCCAAAGCGACCAGTTGACTGTACTGGGTGTCATTCAACCATTGCAGTTGGGTCACAAATTTTCGGTGAAAAAACACCAGATGCGCCGCTGGACCACCAAATGAAATGCAGCCCAGTTGCAGGAAAATCAGGAAAATCCGATACAGTGAGATTGAAGACATACAGTTATGGGGAAAAATGAAGGTAAAGTAGCTGAACTGTATGACAGTTTTACGAAATTCTACAGACTATTTATGCATGTGTTTATACACTATGCTGCTTTAGATTAATGAGGACATTCTCTGCATGCAGAAATATGTGTTGAGTATGGTGATACTGGGTACATTTGGCCTGAGTGCTTGCCAAACGACCCCAATGACAGCCCAAGCGGCGACCGGTCATCTACAACCTGCTGCACAACGTGGAGAAGCTCAGGCACGTCCGAATCAAATTAATTTTCAAAAGATCAAGCAAACCCAACAGCGTCCGGTAGTTGCTTTAGTCCTAGGCAGTGGCGGTGCGCGTGGTTATGCGCATATTGGTGCGCTGGAAGTACTGGAACAGGCGGGTATTCAACCAGATTTTATTGTCGGAACCAGTGCGGGCAGTATTGTAGGCTCCATTTATGCGAGTGGCAAACCGGCGATTGAACTGCGCAATATTGCTCTCAGCATGCGACCGAATGATGTCCGTGATATCAAACTGGCCAGAAAAGGTTTTTTTGATGGCAAAAAAGTTGAGGACTATGTCAATTTGCAGGTCGATCAAACACCGCTTGAAGCCATGAAAATCCCGATGTTTGTGGTAGCAACCGCGCTGAAAGAAGGCAAAAAAGTCGTTTTTAATTATGGTAATACCGGACAGGCGGTACGTGCTTCAGTCTCGATTCCGAGTATGTTTATTCCGACTATTATTCAAGGTAAAGAATATGTAGATGGTGGTCTGGTCAGTCCGGTGCCGGTCGATGTGGCACGTGAGTTGGGAGCCGATATTGTGATTGCGGTAGATATTCTGGCACAGCCCATTCATACGGAAACCACCAATGTCTGGGGACTGTTTAATCAGAACATCAATATTATGCAGCAACATCTGGCACATGAAGAATTAAAGCATGCAGATGTGGTGATTCAGCCGGACTTACGTGAAAAAGGCCATATCTTTGATGTCCGTGGCAGGGAACTTACCATGCAGGCTGGTGCCGAGGCGACCCAGTTAAAGTTGATGGAAATTTCACAAGCCTACCAAAAACATGATTATGCTCAAGGACATCGGATTCCACAGTTTGTGGTACATGAACATCAAGCTCAATAAATCTTTTTTTTGAAATTTCTGTTTATCCCTCTATCGCAGTATAGGGATATTCAATCAAAAGGATAACGGATCATCGGCTGTAACGCTTAACTGATTGTTATAAAAGCTAAGATGATTGCCTATGTGTATCAGTCAGTCGGAATTATCGCAAAAGATAAAATTAATTTTAAATATAACAAATTGAATTATAAGTATATTGTTTTAAATAATAAGCCTTATTCGTCTTAAATTAAAATTTTAATATTATTATTCGTATACTTAAGTTGATCAAATATTCAAAAGCATCGATGTCCATGCCAGAATGCAGTTTGAAAAGATCACTACACAGATGTAGACATCATGATGCATATTAAAATTGGACAGCAGGTCAAACTGGCACAATTCGAACACTATATTTTTACAGTGACCGCGACCCATCAGGATGGTTCTTTTACCGTTGAAACGACCTTGGATGGTCAACAAATTTTAAGTTATCAGAACGTGGCGCAGGAAATGCTCAGGCCAGTGATGCTTTAAATCACACAGAGCCTTTTTATTTTCCTGAATTATTTTTGTTCAGAGCTTAAAACAGTGAAAAATTCTCAGTTGCTGTGTGATCAACCCCAGATAAATAAGTGTTGATTTATTGGCACTTAACTTTCTAACTGAGATTTTAAGCAATTAAATATATTTTTTTCTGTATGAATACATTTTCTATATCAATAATTGTGATGCTTCATTTGCCGAATTGAACATTTTATTCATGTTAAAAACGCTATAATAATAAACGATAACCTTGTCATTCAAAGAGTTCAAAGAAAACGATGGCCCCTTTAGATCAAATTGCAGCAGTGTCGGATGACCAGTCAGAGTTAACGATGTCAGTTCTCATGACGCCAGATATGGCAAATTTTTCAGGAAATGTTCATGGTGGAACCATTCTGAAATTATTGGATCAGGTGGCGTATGCATGTGCAAGTCGCTATTCGGGTAGTTATGTCGTGACCTTATCTGTAGACAAGGTGAATTTTAAAGAGCCAATTCACGTCGGTGAATTGGTTACATTTCTGGCCAGTGTGAATCATGTTGGCCGTACCTCGATGGAAATCGGGATTCGTGTAGAAGCTCAGAATATTCAAAAGAGAACGGTACGTCATACCAATAGCTGTTATTTCACCATGGTCGCGGTGGATGAAAATGGTAAACCAAAACAGATTCCAGCTTTGAATCTGGACAATGACTGGAAACGTTGCCGTTTTGAAGCAGCGGAACAGCGTAAAGTCGCGCGTTTGCAAGAAAATCATCATCCTTCTTGCAGCATTTATAAAAAGACTGCACAGAGTTAAGTTAAATCGTGATTGAGAAAAGACCTTCCTCAGGAGGTCTTTTTTTTTGATTCAATTTTTGTTTTTCACTGGAGCTTTGCCATTTTTTACTCTAATATAAAACGATACGTATCGTTTCGGTTTTTAGATTTTAAAAGTTAAGTAGAAAAATATGAGCAGTGACGAAAAAAGTTCCCGGCGACAGCAGTGCATTTTACAGGCAGTCGCAGATGCGCTGGCAGAATGTGAATATCATCAGCTGACGATTGAAGATGTAGCGGCACGTGCCAGCGTTGGCAAGTCCACGATTTATCGCTGGTGGAAACATAAATCGGAACTGGTACTAGACACTTTCAAGCAACATACGGCTTCGGTATTTGAACTGGATACGTCTAAAAGCCTGAAAAGTAATCTTATTCAACAACTCAGTTCTTTATCTCAAGCACTGAATCATCCAGTGGGGCGGGCTTTACTGGTAGTGATTGCTAATCACCGCGAACTGGCAGGTGAGTTCTTTCAGCAATATCTCTTGCCACGTCGACAACAGACCCATCAACTGATTCAGCAAGCGATTGAACGGGGAGAAATACACCCGGATTATCCTTTTGATTTGATGCTGGATACCTTATACGGCCCGATTCATTACCAGATTATTTTTTTCAACCGGATTCCAGATGAACACTATATCCAGAATCTGGTCGAGTTGGCTTTGCATCCTGTTACTGTCCAAGTCTGAGTTTGTGCTATTTCCCTACAAATTTTAAAAGTTGGTGATTATGTCAGTTAGCGCTGAGCGGTTATGGAATCGCTCATTTATCTTGTGCTTATTCAATAATTTTTTCCTGTTCGTTTATTACTTTGCCTTACTGACCATCTTGCCGATTTACATCATGAAAGATCTGGGCGGTTCGGTAAAAGAAGCTGGGTTGGCGCTGACGCTATTTTTGGCCTCTTCGATTGCGATCCGGCCATTTTCCGGCATGATCATCGAAAAGTTCGGCAAGAAAATCTCGATGCGCGGTGCAGGCGTGATTTTTGCCTTATTTGCCTTTAGTTATTTGCTGGTGGATAGCATGGGGTCGCTGTTGCTGGTGCGTTTTTTACATGGCATCTGGTTCAGTATTCTGACCACGGTGGCAGTACCCGTCGCCAATGAATTTATTCCTGAACAGCGCAAAGGTGAGGGCATGGGTTATTTTGTCATGTCGACCAATCTGGGTGTGGTGTTTGGGCCCTTGCTGGCATTGACCGTGATTCAGTTCACCAGTTTTAATGTCTTATTTGGAATTCTTGCCGTTATTATTTCTTTGGGATTAATCTTCTGCTGGATGCTCAAAATCACAGAGTTACCAAAACCTGAAGCCATAAGCACAGAGAAAACCAGTTTGAGCTTGCAGGATATTCTGGAAGTCAAAGTTCTGGCGGTAAGTTTCGTGGCGTTGCTAACCGCTTTTGCCTACTCGGGCATCATGAGTTTTATTACCGCATTTAGTGAAACCAAGCAGCTTTTGGGCTATACCAGCGTATTCTTTATTGTATTTGCAGCGTCCATGTTGCTGGTCAGACCTTGGGTCGGAAAGATTTATGACCGCAAGGGGCCAAGTGCGGTTATTTATCCTTCATTTATTTTCTTTGCCATGGGTCTGGTGATTGTCAGCCTGATTTCCAATCAATGGATATTATGGTTGTCGGCAGTATTTATTGGCATCGGTTATGGTTCACTATTCCCATGTTTGCAGACCTTGGCCATTCAGTCGGTCGACAAACAGCGTATGGGACATGCGATTTCAACCTTCTTTACTCTGTTTGATCTGGGTTTAGCGATCGGTTCCGTGGCAATGGGAGTATTGATGGCCTATTGGGGCTTTGAAATCACCTATGTTTTGAGTGCTGTACTCGTCATTGTGACGATATTGGTTTATCGTCAGTATGTTGCCAAAAAGCAAAATAAGCGCCCGGCAAGTTTGGAGTTATAAAATGGAATTAAGACATTTACGTTATTTCGTTACAGTGGCGCAGGAACTGAATTTTACCCGTGCCGCGGAAAAATTAAATACAGTACAGCCATCACTGAGCCAACAAATCAAGGATTTGGAACGTGAGGTTGGCGTACAGTTGCTGGAGCGGAATAACCGTAAGGTCGGACTGACTGAAGCCGGTCAGGCGTTTTTAAAAGAAGCTTTGCTGAGTCTTGAGCATGCAGAGCGCGCCATTCAGTCTGCCAGACAGATCGCCAATGCACAGCAGGATCAGCTGAATATCGGATTCGTGCCGGTCGCGGAAATGAAAGTCTTTCCTTATATCATGCCGAATATCCGCGCGCATTTTCCTGAACTGAAAGCACAGTTTCATAGTCTGACCGATGCAGAGCAGTTTAGTGCCTTAAGAAATGGACAGATCGACATTGCCTTTACCCGTTATCCGGGGCAGTTAAGTGAGTTTGATTCGATCCGCATTTTTGATGAGCCTTTAACCTTGATTGTGCCCAAAGATTCCCCGGCTGCGGCCTTGCCCTATGTCAGTATCAAGAGTTTTGAAAATCAGGACTTTGTAATTAGTGATGAGCAGCCCTCACCGCAACTGCATAAGCTGATTCAGGATTTTTTTAAACAGTCTAAATTAAAAGTGAATGTGGTGCAGTATTCCACCAATATCCTGCTCAATGTCAATCTGGTAGGGATGGGGTGGGCTGGAGTCTGGTGCCGGCCTATGTGATTCCATTGCTCGGCGATAATATTGTGGTGAAAAAGACGCTGGAACCTTTGCCGATGATTGGACTGTATGCCAATTATCGCAAGGATCAAAAACATGTGGTGATTGATCTGATTTTAAAAGTATTAAAAGAAAAGTTTTGCGTGGATCTTTTCTAATATCTGCATCCTTGATCAGCCCAGATGAAAAGCCGTGCGACAGAAATGATCTGTAGCACATCCTTTTAAATCGGGACTGCAAATCACTTTATACTGAACATCTAACAATAAAAAACCGGTTGAAGCAGGATGATGAAGCTCTATAACAACCCGCAATCACGTGGCCTGACCTTGTTGCCTTTGCTGAAAGAATTGCAGATTGAAGATCAGATTGAGCAGGTGGAGATTGCCTATGAGGATATGCATCAGCAGGCATATACACAGATGAATCCGATGGGAAAAGTTCCCTGTCTGGTAGATCAAGAGATCGTCATTTCAGAAATGGCCGCTATTTTTATCTATCTGGCAGATAAGTATTCTGACAAAGGATTGGCACCTGCTTTGGATGATCCGAAGCGTGGGGCGTATTTGAAATGGATGTTTTTCTGTCATGGACCCTTCACCGAATATATCGATATAAAAAATTTGCAGGTGTCGCCAGAAAATATTGAAAAGAATCGGAGAAGTTTAAGTTTTGGGAATGAAGCAGCCGTATTTGATTTTCTGAAACAGGGCATCGGGCAGGCCAGTCCCTATCTGTTGGGCGAAAAAGTCTCGGCGGCGGATCTCTATGTGGCTTATTGTTTAATTTTCGCGATCTCTGCGATAATTTTACCGCCATTTGACGAGTTCAAACCCTTCCTGCAGCAGATGGCTCGCCGTGATTCCCTGAAAGATATTCCGTGGTTTCAGGAATACCAAGTCTAATTCCTCGGTCTATATATCTTGATATGGAGATCTAAAACAATAAAAAAACCACGCCGAAGCGTGGTGAAAAGTGACTCTAATATTATTTCAGGTAAAGCTTTTTAAATAGTTGCTGGCTGGTACTTTCCATCGACTGTGGAATGGCCAGCGCAGCCACGAAACGGTCAGGACGCAAGATTACAACGGATTCAGACGTGTTACCAAACCAGGAGCGGATATCTATGCCGATATCACCAATGGTAATGACATCTTGATACTCTTTGCGCTGGTTATTTTGCAATTGCACCGCAGGAATTACCTGGATGAATTTCACGCCGAGCGATTTCCACTGTTGCAACGTCTCCGGACTAAGACCCCATTTCGGATCGACACCCCAGGCAATAATCGCAAAATCATTGCCGATCATTTCATCCAGTAATACGGTTTCACCTGAAGCCAGCTGAACCTGAGGCTGGATAAACATCTTGCCAACCGGAGAGTTCTTGGCTCCGTTACTTAAAAGTGCGCCGTCATGATATTTCGGCATCGGCTTGAAACGC
The DNA here is from genome assembly GCF_052078135.1 of Acinetobacter lwoffii. Classification (GTDB taxonomy): domain Bacteria; phylum Pseudomonadota; class Gammaproteobacteria; order Pseudomonadales; family Moraxellaceae; genus Acinetobacter; species Acinetobacter lwoffii_Z. The sequence goes on along the minus strand of NZ_JBQGUZ010000021.1, from coordinate 3,257 downwards.
ATTTCCAGCAGGTATTGTTTGATCGGCTTGATATAGTTCAGGGCATAGGCAATGCCGTCACGAACAAAACCTTGCCATTTTTTCGGTGGTGCCAATACGTGACCTGCCATCACCGACAGGTCAATCATCGCCTTGGCATGGTCTTTACGTTCGATCTGATAAGAATCTAAAAGTGCTGGGCCAGCTTTGCCTTGAACAACCAGCGCCATTTTCCAAGCCAGATTAAAGGCATCACGCATACCGCTGTTATAACCCTGACCTTGCCATACCGGCATAATGTGCGCTGCATCACCGGCAAGTAAAATACGGTCGACACGGAACTTGTCCGCAATACGAGCATTATGGGTATAGACACGCTGACGGATCACTTCGATACCATCTGTGCTTGGTAAAACCTTAGAAAGAAGTTTGGCAATATTTTCCGGTTTGCTCAGTTCTTCCTGCGTTTCACCCGGCATAACCATAAATTCAAACCGGCGAATACCATGTGGCAATGCGGCTGATACATAAGGACGAACCGGATCACAACATAAGTAAATATGTGGTGTAGCAAGCGGATCATTCTCAAGGTCAATCACGATCCATTGATTCGGTACGGTTTCACCTTCAAAGGCAATGCCCAGGTTGCGGCGCACATATGAATTACCGCCATCACAGGCAATCAGATATTGAGCGCGGATGGTTTCTGCATCGCCCTCTTTATTTTGCAGATTGAGTGTTACGCCGTCAGCATCTTGACTAAACTGGGTCAATTGACGAGAAAATAGCACTTGGGTGTTTTTATATTGCTTTAAGCCTTGCAGTAGGACGTTATCGACTTGTGGCTGAATAAAGGCATTACGGCGCGAGAAACCAAACTCACGTGTTAAAGGCTGAATATCTGCAAAACAGCGACCTTTAGGCGTCAAGAAGCGCATCGCATGATTCGGAGTGGTATGCGGTAAGACTTGATCGACTAAACCCAAAGATTGAATGGTACGTAAGGATTCATCATCGATTCCAATCGCACGTGGATAATCAATCAAACTATCCAGTTGCTCGACAATCGTGACAGCTACGCCTTGCTTGCTCAGATAGTTGGCAATGGTTAAGCCGACAGGGCCGGCGCCAAGGATTGCCACTTCAGTAGTGTAATTAGTATTGCTCATAGCGAATGTCCACTCAATCGACTTGCATTTGATGCTATTAAGGGACAGTTAGAAGCCAGAAACAAGTTAGGCAATAGTAGCTTAAGTATATGGATAATATTGGATTGAAATAGGTGGTTTTTGAATAAATAATTGATTTTAATTATAAAAATAATAAAAATTTGATAGCCTGTATTAATTCTATGATCAGTTTTGACTATGGTGATAAATAGATTTTATGCAATAAAAATGCTGAACCAGCATCAAGCATTATTCAGCATAGAATAATATCGGGGGCAGTATAGGACAAAGCCTACTGGAGAATTACTGTCCCTGATATCTTCATTGAAGGATTAAACGAGTTGTTCAATCACTTAACGTGCAGCAGGTTTTGCAGGTGTCGTAGTTTCCGCAGCAGCTTCAGAGGCAGCAGGCTGCTCTGCAGATGCGCCTGCAACAGGAGCATTCGATTCAGGTAATTCCTGGGTAGTCACAATCACTTTTTCTTCTGCAGTGGTGGTTTTCGCATCTGTAGTTTTACTATCAGCAAAACTGGTGGCTGCAGCAGCAGTAAGCGTAGTGGCAAGTAAGATTTGTGCATATTTCATTTTTGGCATCCTTTTATTCATGTCATGTAATCTGCCGAGCTGACCATCACATCAATTCGACAGATGCCCATCCTAAGCACTGAAATTTTACTGAGCAAATCAATTAACAAAAGCGACACGCAGGGAATAACCCAGCAGATACAAAACTGAGAAAGTTGTTTTATTTCTGTTAATTATGCGGAGTTTTATTTAATGAAAGTGTGTGTGAATATTTCAAGAATCCAATTTGAAATAAAAGTTAACATAGAAAATTGGTAATTTGGGATCATTCCATTAATTTTTATCTCTGTGATTTTCACGCCGTGTTTGCGAAGAACACGCATTTTAAAGTCACACTGTGCTTTATAATGCAGAGTATTGCTATTTCTATTCAATCTCTTGAGAGTCGATTTTGAAAATTCTGTCAGCGTCGCAGGCTATTCCTGTCCATATCATTTCCGGATTTTTGGGTGCAGGTAAAACCACATTACTCAAACATTTATTACAGCAAAAACCGGAACAGGAAATCTGGGCTGTGCTAATGAATGAATTCGGCCAGATTGGGGTAGACCAGCAGTTATTGCCGCAAGATCAGGGTTATGCGGTCAAAGAGCTGTTGGGTGGTTGTCTATGTTGCAGTAGCCAATTGCCGATGCAGATTGCCTTGTCACGCCTGCTGTCAGAAGTGAAACCGGATCGTCTGTTTATCGAACCTACCGGACTGGGGCATCCTGGCCAATTACTGGAACAGCTGACCGAACCGCACTGGCAGAGTCATTTAAACATGCAGGCATTGGTCACAGTGGTAGATGGTTCACGTTTGCATGATCGAGACTGGACTCAGCAAAACCTGTACGCAGACCAACTCAAGGCAGCGCATATTGTGGTGATTTCACATACTGACTTGATGACAACCGCAGACCACGCAGCACTCACGCAACTTCAGACAGAATATCAACCTTATGCCCAACAGTGGTTGTTCACCGAGCATGGACAACTCGATATCGAACTGATCAAGCAGGACTATCGGGGTTTCGCCCGTCAGATTCAGCCTTTGTTAAAACAGCAACAGATCACCCGTTCAGCAGATACGCCCTTAGTGATTCAGCAAATGCCTTATCATTATGTAGAAAGCGCGCAGGGTTATCAGGTTGCGGGCTGGAAATTGCCAAAACGCTGGCAATTCAATTTTTATGATCTGCTGGATCTGCTCTGTGAACAAAAAGACTGGCTCAGAATCAAGGGAATTTTTAATACGGATCAAGGCTGGAAAAGCTTTAATTTTAATCCTGAGCAGTTTAATTATCAGTCGGCAGATGAAGGCATTGATAACCGGGTAGAAGTGATTTATCAACAGTCACGGGATTGGCTGGCCTTTGAAACTGCCCTGATGCAATGTCGTATGGATCCAGAGAAATAATGGTACTGTTTCTAGGGCGTGTCCTCATTTGAAGAATTGGTTTTAAATACTTAAAATCCTCCTTTGAGTTATTTTTATTTCTATATTTTCAATGGCACGTACTCTTCTTACCGATGATATCTG